>CAXIBZ010000066.1:0-7984 GCA_964022105.1 uncultured Methylophilaceae bacterium | reverse complement strand
TATGCTTGCCATTTTTGTATTGTTGGTAAGAAGATCAGGACGAATGATTTGATTCAAACTCACATCCAACTCATTGATATTTTTTATTCCACGCGCCGCATAGAGCCTAGCAAACAATGGTGAGATACCAGCTTGCAGTAATTGCTTTTCAGCAACACGATCAACTTGACGTTGTTTTATTAGCTTTACCATAGTTTTGATTATGAAGACTTACTCAAGCCATAACACCATAGGCTATTAATCATTGGAATGCCTTTTGATTCGCGGGCTTGATTAACAGGATGATTATACAAAAGCATTTGTATCTCATTTTGCAATTTATTCCAGAGCAGCGCACCTTCACCCAAAGGCAAATGACTGGCAATATCTTGATTGGCAACTTGCTTAATATGCACCGTAGTAATTTTTGGGTCACTATTCAAACCTAACAACCAAATATCATCCACTAGGTAAAATGTATAGCCCAAACCAGCAAAATGTGTGTTCAAACTCTCTATTAAAGCAATACTTTCTTCTTGTGAAACTGACAATAAAGCGGGATCGCTTAAAAAGTAACTATCTCGCCCTAACTGCATATTGACAGGCGTTGCGTACATCCAATATGCATGTGAAAGATCACCGTCTTTTGCTTGCCAAATTTCTGCTGCGGTCGCCTCTTTAGGTGTAAAAATAGTCGCTATTTTTTGATAGATCGTTTTTAACAATGAATTGCTTCCAAGTATTGTGATTAGCTCAGATTATAGAACAGCTTAACAAATGTGACTTTTCTAAATTGATGAAATTGAAAAATACGAGATTAAAAAAAGCCGCTAAAAAGCGGCTTTAATCAAATGCGCTACTTAATAATGGCGCTTATATCGTTTGCGATCATCATAATCACGATAGCGATCATGCTGATTATCATAACGATATTCTACGTTTGTCACATAACCACTCGGTCTGACAGAAACGTTCACAGGAATAAATTTTCCAGGGCGCTCTTGCGTAACCGTCGTGTAGTGACGACCGTTATATTTATAGTCGACTAAATAACCTGTCGTTACTGACTCCCAGCGATCAACCGTTACACAGCGCTCAACTGGGCGCTCTTCCACATGTTCGCGTCTAGCGCTATAGCGATTATCATGGCGATCACCTATCACAGCACCCAAGCCTGCACCCACTGCGGTGGTAATCAAGCGACCATTACCGCCTCCAAAACGACTACCAATCAAGCCACCTGCGATTGTGCCAACGATCGCACCACCATTAGAAGGTCTCGCATTTTCGTAATAACTCTCGCGCACGTATTCAGTGCGGCATTCTTGAACTGGCGTATTAATGCGTTCAACTTGAGGCGTTACAGAAATAACGCGAGCACGGTCTTCATAACGATCATGTCCGGCTGAAGCAGTCATTGAAGCCCCTGTAAATACTAGACTCAATAGCAACGCTTGATTCAATTTTTTATTCAACATTTTTACTTCTCCTCTTTAGAGTTTTTCTACCAATATCTGGTAGATGAGAGTACTAACGCGCACCAAAAAAAGTTAGACGACTACAAAGTAAAATAATTTATTTAATTCATGATTTTCATTAGCATCCCTCTCTTATGTGACCATAGTTACAGTGTCGGCCTTTATTAGGCCTATACTGATATTATGTGCCGCATTAGATGGCATTAGATAACTATAACGAGATTCACTGGAGAACTGGTATGCAATTGTTAAAAATGATGTCATCAATCGTTGCATTGATGTTTTGCGCAATTTCCTTCGCAGCAGAATCTGGCGCATTCGACAATCATTGTACTTACGCCTTATCGAAGGGTGTCTACAAACAAACAGATTGTTCGATTAATGAGGTCTATCAAGGCCAAAAATACTGTTTTGCGTTGGAATCATCTAGGGATTCTTTTTTATTAGACCCAGACAACATCATTACCGCAGCAAAAAAATTCTATGAAAATAAACCTGAAGTCGAAAGAGTAAAAATTAGTCAAGAAAATGCTTTAGAACAAATTAATAGTAAGTCCTGCGATTTAAGTAACAAAGATGCGGGTTATTTAAACTTTAACGGCTTAGATCTTAGTCATTGTAATATGCAAAATATTAGCTTCTTTGGCGCAGACTTAAGAGGTGCAAAACTCATTGGCGCAAATCTACGAAATGCTTATTTGAATCTAGCGCGTATTGAAGAAGCAGACTTTAGTCAATCTGATTTAAGTAACGCAACCATCTTTCAACCTATCTTTGGCAATACCAGCTTCAAAAATGCCAACCTAACCAATGCGCGCGTGATTGGCACTTTGGGGAAAGTAAACATGAGTGGTGTGGATGCTAGAAGAGGTCGTTTTGGTCTGGATATTGGCAACCAACCCATGGGACAAATGAAATTTGATTCTGTCGGTGGCAATTTTGAAGGCGCTAATTTTGAAGATGCTGATTTAAATATTGCAGCATTTACGTTTGGCAATTTACGAGGTGCAAATTTACGGAATAGTAACTTACATCGTGCAGATTTAGTTTCTGCTGATTTGACTGGTGCAGACCTGACAGGTGCCAATCTCACTGACGCTGATATCGATAATGCCAATTTCAAAGACGTCATTGGATTGGATACTGTAAAAGGTTTAGATACGGTCAAAGGCCAATGTAATAACTGCGTTCGTCGCTAAACACACAACACTGAAAGCCCTCTCTAACAATATGCTACAAGTTAGAATATTTAGGACTTCTTTGTAGTTATCATTAACTTTTTGCTAGTTTGTTGAGCGCTTCGCGGTCTAGTATCTCAACTTGACCGCGACCTAGTGCTACCCAGTTTTTTTGCTCAAACCTTTTTACTTGCCTACTGACCACTTCACGCGCCGTACCTAATTCGTCAGCAATTTGTTGATGCGTTTTTTTTACGCTGTCTACCCCCACCTCTAATAGTAATTTTGCTAAGCGCGCATCTAAATTATGAAAGGCAACCTCGTCCAGTAGCACGATTAAATCACTAATGAGTGCACCATAATTCGTCATCACAAAAGTGCGGAAAACTTTTGAATCAATCATCAATTGGTTAAACGCAGCTGCAGGAATAATCACGTCTTTAATAGCCTCCTCTACGATTGTTGATGCTGGATAATCACTATTACCAAGAAGACACGTGGTAGTAATAACGCATGTTTCACCCGCATGAACGCGATAAAGTAATATCTCACGACCACTTGAAGACATTTTAAAGACACGTGAGCGCCCTGCCAATCGCATCACATAAGCACCACAAGGCCCTCCCTCGCGGTAGCCAACTGTTCCAATGGGCGCCTCAACGAGTCGAGCATATTTCAACAGCAGCTCTTTGGCCGAACTTTCTAGCTCAGCCAAATCAGGGAAAGCAGCCAACCAATCTAAATTATGTACCGCACTTTGCATTCCACTCTCCAATTATTCTAGGGTCGATTGTAGCGCTAAATACAAAATAGATGAAACTACCCCTGCAATAGTTCCGCTTCATCAATCCCACAATTTTTATTTGCTGGCACTGCGATATCAATCATTTTTGGCTTAGGCAGGTTTAAGTTTTCCATAATTTCAACAAACGCATCTTTTGTCTTATTTGCTAACCTAGGGTTGATTAATTTTTCCTGCGCTATATTGCTAACACGATGGCCATTATAATCATGGCCTGGGTAAATAAGCGTCTCATTCGGATAGACAAAGAGCTTATTCACAATACTATCGTATAGGACAGCTGCATCACCACTTTGAAAGTCAGTACGTCCACAACCGTTGATCAATAACGCATCTCCTGTGAATAACTTGTCTTGCCACACAAAAGTCAAGCTGCCTGCAGTATGTCCTGGAGTTGCAATAACTTGAACTCGCTGTTTACCAAAATAAATTACATCACCCTCATTCAGCTGTATATCAGCATCTTGGGCTCCACATTGCTGACTGACCGCCGCTTTAGCGCCTAATTTTTTACGCAACAGCCCTCCTGCAGTTACATGGTCAGCATGCACATGTGTTTCTAGCGCATATACAAGCCTAAGCTGATATTGTTCTATTAACTTTATATAAGCATCTAGATGCGCTTTAACTGGATCAATAATCACAGCTTCGTTTGATCCTTCATCTGCGAGCAAATATGTCAATGTAGAGGAAGTTTCATCAAATAATTGTATAAACATAGTTACTCCTAATTAAATTATATTGCATTATATAATATCTTTTTATATAATGTAAATAATTAGATTGATACTGCCAAATATATGACAAACACTATTGATATAGACAATTTAACCGTACTAAGGGAATCAGCAGATTTAGCGACTGCACTAATGAAGGTATTAGCAAACCCTGACAGGCTGATGCTCTTATGCCAAATTTCACAGGGTGAAAAAGCAGTAGGTGAGCTAGAAACCTTAACTGGTATACAGCAGCCCACACTCTCACAACAATTAACAGTCTTGCGAGAAAACCAAGTTGTTAAAACAAGACGTGAAGGGAAAAATATTTATTACAGCGTCTCTAGTAAACCTGCGCTGGCAATTATCAACGTTTTAGCAGAGCAGATTTGTAAACTAGACAAATAACGAAAGGAAACAAAATGACATTAGCAATTACAAAACATAGTGAAATATTTAGTAGCTGTCCGCAAATCAATCCGGAAGATATTACAGAGATTAAAAGTCTTGGCTATAAAACTATTATTAACGCAAGGCCTGATTTAGAAGGGGGTAGCAACCAGCCAACTAGTGAGAACATAAAAATAGCCGCAGAAAAAGCTGGCTTAAAATATATCCACATTCCTGTTGTGCCGAATAACATTGGCGCAAACGACATTCAACTCTGCAGTAGCTTCGTCGACAGCGCACCAACCCCAGTACTCGGCTTTTGTAGAACAGGAATGCGCGCTAGCAACCTTTATCATTCATCACAAAAAAAAGATAATACCAATACAAACATGGGTAACCAAAACTGGCTAACGAAAAAAGTTAACGACTTTTTTAAAAACAAATGCTTAATTACAAAACTATATCGTAAGTTAAGCAAAGCGAATGTATAAAAAGAGCTGAAATTGGAACTCACAATCACAAGTGTACTATTAGGCACAATCATAGGCTTGGTACTAGCGGTGACAGGCGCTGGCGGCGCCTCACTAGCAATCCCACTGTTGGTTTTATTTTTAAATATCACTGTAATTGAAGCAGCCCCTATTGCACTCCTCACCGCCTTTCTGGCATCAAGTGTTGGCGCAATTCAGGGCTTGCTATTAGGTACAGTCCGCTACAAAACTGCTTTGCTTATAGCTATGGTGGGCGTACTCATTGCACCAATTGGTGTCAAAGCTGCCACATACACCTCCAATCAAGTATTAAGCATTATATTATGCAGCGTCCTTTTTTATATTGGCATACGAACATGGTATAGCGCGAAAAAACTTGATATTGATAGCACAACAAGACCTGAAGCCGCGTGCGTACTAAACCCTGTGACATCTAAAGTATTCTGGACGGCTAGCTGCACAAAAAAACTTACCATAACCGGAGGAATAACAGGCTTTCTTTCGGGCTTTTTAGGCGTGGGTGGTGGTTTTATTATTGTGCCAAGTTTGCGTAAAGTTAGCAATTTCAACCACCAAACACTCACAGCTACAACACTAGCTGCTGTCGCCATGATTGCATTAAGCGGATTAATTAGTCATATGCATAGTAGTGCAGTGTATTGGAACATAGCCATCCCGCTCTCAATTAGCGCAGCATCGGTAATGATGTTTGTCTCCGCAATGATCAACCACAAAATTCCAGAGCAGCTAAGCAAAAAAAGTTTTGCCATGGTATGTCTCACAGCAGCTATTTATTTAGCCATTAAAAGCTTTCTTTAAGTAAAAGTAGCCTAAACCTGACATCATTACTAAACATATTCTGCATAATTAGTAGAATTTAGCAGCATATAGGGACGTTTATCTATATTTTAGCTACATTTAAATGATAACAACTCATATAGAACATTAGGCTGAACCGTAGCAGAAGCGGCTTTCCACTAGCCCATGCAGTGCTTTTAACTTGACCAAAATCCTTATTAAAGCGAAACTATCGCTTTAGATTAAACAACATTCAATTCACTTATTATGCGTTAAGCTACTCAAAAGGTAGCATCGCATTACAGCAACACGGAGAAACCTCAAAGCATGGCAATAAATCCGCAAACCGGCTTAACTGAAACTGACGCGCAAGAAACGCAAGAATGGTTAGACGCCTTATTATCAGTTATTGAAAATGAAGGCACTGAACGTGCCCACTTTTTGCTTGAAGCAATGATTGATCAAGCTAGACGATCAGGTAGCAACCTACCTTACAATGCTACAACCGCATATGTAAATACGATCCCTACGCATTTGCAAGCTAAATTGCCTGGCGACCCTGAAATGGAGCGCCGCATTCGCGCACTCATTCGTTGGAATGCCATTATGACTGTGCTAAGAGCGAATGAAAAGTCGCCAGGCGTGGGTGGTCACATTGCAAGCTTCCAATCTGCTGCTACTCTGTATGATGTTGGTTTTAACCACTTTTTCCGCGCTGCCAATGAAAGCTTTGGTGGTGATTGCATTTATTTCCAAGGTCACTCCTCTCCTGGCATTTATGCTCGTGCTTTCCTCGAAGGCCGTATAACCGAAGAGCAGTTGGATAATTTCCGTCAAGAAACGGGCGGCAATGGACTATCAAGTTACCCACACCCTTGGTTAATGCCAGACTTTTGGCAGTTCCCAACTGTATCTATGGGTATTGGCCCGTTGGCAGGCATCTATCAAGCACGCTTTTTAAAATACTTGCACAATCGCGGAATTGTTGACACAAGCGATCGCAAAGTTTGGGTTTTTTGTGGTGACGGCGAGATGGATGAACCCGAGTCACAAGGCGCTATTTCATTAGCAGCGCGCGAAGGCTTAGACAATTTGATTTTTGTCATTAACTGTAACCTACAACGCCTAGATGGCCCTGTCCGTGGAAACGGTAAGATTATCCAAGAATTAGAATCCAACTTCCGTGGTGCAGGCTGGAATGCGCTTAAAGTTATCTGGGGTTCTTATTGGGATCCATTACTTGCCATGGACAAAGATGGTTTGCTGAAAAAACGCATGGAAGAATGTGTCGATGGTGAGTATCAGAACTTCAAACAAAAAGGCGGCGCGTATACGCGTGAGCACTTCTTTGGCAAATACCCAGAATTAAAAGAAATGGTTGCGGCCATGTCAGATAGTGATATCTGGCGCTTAAACCGCGGCGGACACGACCCACATAAAGTCTATGCTGCTTACCAAGCTGCTGTGAACCACAAAGGACAACCTACTGTGATTCTTGCAAAAACGGTTAAGGGTTATGGCATGGGTGATGCAGGCGAAGGCCAAAACACAACGCACCAGCAAAAAAGTATGGATATCGAGTCACTTAAAACATTTCGCGACCGATTTGACTTACCACTGACAGACGAGCAAGTAGAGAAACTTTCTTACTACAAACCTGCTGCAGATAGCCCTGAAATGAAATACATGGCAGAGCGCAGTGCTGCTATGGGGGGGCATGTACCCAAGCGCAGACAAAAAGGTAATGAATTGACTGTGCCAGCGCTATCAGCATTTGAAAATATGCTTGGAGCAACTGGTGAACGTGAAATTTCAACCACCATGGCATTCGTACGAATTTTATCTACACTAGTGAGAGATAAAGAGGTCGGCAAGTACGTTGTCCCAATCGTTCCTGATGAAGCTAGGACTTTTGGTATGGAGGGTATGTTCCGTCAACTGGGTATTTATTCTTCCATTGGTCAGCTTTACGAACCACAAGACTCGGATCAAGTGATGTACTACAAAGAGTCGCAAAAGGGTCAAATTTTAGAAGAAGGCATTAATGAGGCAGGCGCATTCTCAAGCTGGCTTGCCGCAGCAACCTCATACAGCGTAAGTGGTGCGCAAATGATACCTTTCTATATCTATTACTCAATGTTTGGCTTCCAGC
>CAXIBZ010000065.1:0-8099 GCA_964022105.1 uncultured Methylophilaceae bacterium | reverse complement strand
GTGCATAAATAACGCATCTGGCTTAGCGACTTTCATCATGTCTGTATCAACTTGCCAATCCGCAAAATCTTTACGCCGCTCTTCATTTTCAGCCTCAAAACCCATGCTGGTCCATACATCTGTCGTGACTAGATCAGCGCCTTTGGCTGCATCCATCGGGTCTTTGAACTCTTCAAAATGATCCGTACCATATAAATTAGCGCGCTCTGGCTCAACTTCATACTCTGGTGGCGTTGATACATGCATATTAAAACCGAGCACCTCTGCCGCTTGCAGCCAAGTATTGCACATATTATTTGAGTCACCGATCCATGCAACGGTCTTACCTGTTATAGAGCCTCTGTGTTCTATGTAAGTAAAAATATCTGCTAATATCTGGCATGGATGGTACTCATTGGTTAGACCATTAATCACAGGAACCCGTGAATTAGCTGCAAAGCGCTCAATAATGTTTTGCTCAAACGTTCTAATCATCACCAAGTCACTCATTCTGGAAATAACTTGCGCGGCATCTTCAACTGGCTCGCCGCGACCTAACTGGGAGTCTCTGGTATTCAAGTATATTGCAGCACCACCTAATTGATGCATACCCGCTTCAAATGATAGGCGAGTTCGCGTACTAGCTTTTTCAAAAATCATGACCAGCGTTCGATCTTCTAATGGCCAATATTTTTTGTACGCTTTAAATTGGGATTTAATCCAACTGGCTCGCTCAAATATATATTCAATCTCATCGCGCTTGAGATCATTAAATTGCAAAAAATGTTTAATGCTCATGGTTATCCATTATTCTGTTGTGCTGCTTGCAAAAAGCTTTCAATCACTGGCACTAAACGATTAACCAGTTCCTGCGCTTCGCTTTTGTTAATCACTAATGGCGGCAATAAACGAATAACCTTTTCGGCAGTTACATTGATTAACAGTTTATTGGCTAGTGCTAGCTTGACTAACTCTGCACATGGTCTATCAAGCTCTATCCCAATCATAAGACCAGCATTCCGAACATTCACAATGGCAGCATTACCAGCAAATGCTTTTTCAATTTGCGCATGTATGAAGTCACCCATTACCTGTGCATTTTCACGCAAATTGTCTCTAGCAATAATATCCAACGTTGTGAGTCCAACTTTGGTCGCTAGTGGATTACCGCCAAATGTTGACCCATGCTTCCCAGGCACAAATACTTCAGACGCGACTCCTTTAGCAAGACAAGCGCCAATTGGCATACCCGAGCCGAGTCCTTTAGCTAGCGACATCACATCTGGCGTAATACCTGTATGTTGAAATGCAAACCAGGTTCCTGTTCTGCCGATTCCACTTTGCACTTCATCTAACATCAAGAACCAATCATTTTCATCGCAAATAGCGCGCAAACCTTGCAGATACCCTCTCATGTCTGCGGGCACATGGATACCGCCCTCGCCTTGTACTGGCTCTACCAAAATGGCTACAACATTATTTTTACGTTCAGCCACTTGCCTCACGGCATTCAAATCATCAAATGGAACCCGAATGAAGCCACTGACTAATGGCTCAAAACCTGCTTGTGTTTTCCGATTTCCAGTTGCAGACAATGTTGCTAAGGTCCGACCGTGAAACGATTGCTCCATCACAATAATTTCTGGATTTTTGATGCCTTTATTGTGTGCATGTAAGCGCGCTAACTTAATTGAGGCTTCATTTGCTTCACAACCTGAGTTGCAAAAAAAGACTTTGTCCATGCCTGAAATCTCAGCAAGTTTATCTGCAAGCTGCTCTTGCTCTGCAATGTGATATACATTGGACACATGCATTAACGTTGCTGCCTGATGGCTAATAGCACTCACCAGATCTGGATGTGCATGACCTAACCCAGTCACTGCTATCCCTGATAGTGCATCAAGATACTGTTCACCTTGATCATCCCACAACCAAACACCTTTCCCTTTGGTAAAAGTGACTGGTAGCCTGCCATACGTATTCATCAAGTGTTGCGACATATTATTCCAATAACGCTTAAAATTAAAAAAACAATGTTTAATAACATTGCTTTAACTCATACCAAAACTGTGTTTATAAAACAAAAAAGGCGGCTAAGGCCGCCGTTACAGCTTCACCAAAGCTACAAACTTTGCATGATTAATCGAAGACTTTCGCTGACGAGTATCAGCATTAAAAATGTTACTCCTGCCAGCAGATACTTTTTTTTGCTGCTAGCTTGTTTGGCAACTTTTGTTGAAATGCGCAATTGTCTTTTTGATGCTGAAATTCGATTCATCACGAGCTAGCCTCTACCTTTGTCATTTAGGTAATACAAGATTATAGCAAAAGTGTATTTTATGCAAGATTTCAAGCTATGATCCATGGTTTAACAATTTGGCTCCACAGCCATAAAAGGTCTTATTCGCTTTAGCGTATCTGGCTGAGTCGGAAGAATATCGATTAAAGGAACATATTGCCTTCGAGGTTCTACAACCTACTCACCATTAGGATTGGCTCTGCTACCATACAATTGATTTTGTAGCCTAAATAAAATTTCAGCAAATGCACGTGGTGGCAAACATGATTTTTGCATGGCAGCCAAAGCAAAAGCATCTGCTTCCAGCTCATGTTGCCTGGAGTACTGCATTTGAACCAACACTGCGGGTAAACTTGAGGCCATAGCGCTAACATCTCCAGTAGCAGCAGCTAGTATTAGACCAGAAAGCGTACCTTTAATACCCTGTCTAAATGCATGGCGTTTTTTAACATGTCCTAACGCATGTGCCAGTACTGCTAAAATTTCAGTATTATTGTTTGCAAGCTTGATTAAATCGCCGGTAATGACCATCACACCTCTAGGTAATGCAAAAGCATTTCAACGTGAACCACACATCGTTAATTCGACAAGCTGATAAAATGACAGTTTCACATGATCTTCTACCAACTAAATGACGACTAAAGTAATGACTAGCAAAGCACAATCTATATCATCAAGCAAATTTGGCAGTTTATGGATGTTAGTTGCAGCATTAGGCTTTGCCATCATGGGGGCGCTAGTAAAAGTTGGCTCAACCAAATTCACTAGTGCAGAGCTGGTATTTTATCGGTCGCTTTTTGGCTTTATATTCATTTTATTCACGATTTGCATCAAACGATTGCCAATCCAAACAAAGCACTTAAATAAACAACTGTCCCGTGCTTTGCTAGGTTTTGCTGCTTTACTGATGTTTTTCTATGCGATTGCACACCTGCCATTGGCTACAGCCATAACACTCAACTATACTTCTCCGCTGTTTCTTGCTGCATTTATGCCGTTTATGTTACATGAACAACCCAAGCGGATACTTTATCTCGCATTAGCAATTAGCTTTGTTGGTGTGGTCATATTATTAAAACCAAGCTTTGCTTCAAAAGATATTGTTGCTGGCTTAATGGGGCTGTGTTCAGGCATGGGGGCGGGCCTTGCTTATCTTCATGTCAAACAATTAGGAATCTTAAAAGAACCTGATTGGCGGACAGTGTTTTACTTCACATTTATATCCACCATTGGCGCGGGTTTTTGGATGTTGTTTGACAAAATTTCACCCATTGGTTGGCAAGATTTGTCAGTATTGTTTGGCCTAGGGGCATCTGCCACCATTGCGCAACTCGCGCTCACACGCGCATACCGCACAGGAAAAACATTGAGTGTAGCTAGTCTCAGTTATGCAACTGTCGTATTTTCCAGCTTCTTTGGCGTGTTGTTCTGGGACGAACACCTGACAACTTCCACATGGATAGCCATAGGACTCATTGTCACAGGTGGTTTGATTAGCATTTATGCTACGCAATCAAACTGATTCTAAATTTCTATCTTTATAAATAAAAAAAGACTAGACATGACAAAGAGTTAGCAGTAATCTGGAATTTCGCCATTAAAATTGCAGGATTAGTTTTAATGATTAAACCTGTTACAATTTTTAGTTATATTAAAAACATCAAGCCAGCACGATATCTCGTTATCAGTATTAGCACGCTACTGTTGACTGGTTGCCTAGGTGGCACAATTGCGCAACAAATAGCGCGCTCTATTGCTACCAGCGTTGCCGATAACGCAATCGCAAATGCGATGGATGTCAACGAAGACACTCCAGTACAACCTAAGCAGAGCATTACATTGACAAATAGGCGGCCCAGCGACTTAGCATTAGCAATCAGCCGAACCAGTTTTAAGAAAGCAGAAACGCAATCACAAAACAAAGCGGAAGAAGCTAATGAGAAAAAAATACTCATGATCAAATCAAGCGCATTGGTACATGTGAAAGTTTTCAATATAGTGATTGGCAAAGAGAAAAACACTTACTTTGAGCGAGCGAGAATAGTTGGTGCACTTAATTTGCCACAGCCAGAAGAATGGCATCTTTGGCACGTCGCAAGTGGTGAAATTATTGAAAACGAAACACTCATCACGTTTATTGTCCCACCAATACTTGGCAAGCCTGTTAGTGGGTCAACAACGATAGTTGAGTTGGCAAATATCGACGATATCAATATCGCTCGATATCATGATAACCAAGAAAAATTACATCACGCCATGGATGTGAGAAACGCACCATTAAACTGAAATCAGCGCAAGCGAAAGCCTAACCACCTATCCATCATTAAGGGTCAATCAACCCACTACGCATTGCAATTAAGGCGATTTCAGCCGAATTGCTGGCATTTAGTTTTTGCTTGATATTGTACAAATGCGTCCCGACTGTCCTAGGACTTAAAAATAAGGTTTCTGCAATTTCATTAGTCGTCTTGCCTTTTGCAAGTGACATAAATACTTCAAACTCACGCTCACTGAGTACATCGACAGGATTTTGCTCACCAGACAGCTGCTGAATCGCCATTTGCTGCGCAACACTTGCTTCGATGTACTTCTTGCCAGACGCTACAGCCCGAATCGCTTTGATAAGCTCTTCTGCTGCACTTCGCTTAGTCACATAACCTTTTGCACCTGCATTAAGGACACGTTTAGGATGAACAGAGTCCTCATGCGCAGAAAGTACTAGGATTTTTGCCGATGGCTCCTTATTTAAAATGCGCTCAATGGCCTCCATCCCACCCATTCCTGGCATCGTAATATCCATGACAATCACATCAGGCTTGTGTTCCATGTAAGCTTTAATCGCTTCTTCACCGTTTTCAGCTTCAGTGATAACTCTAATATCATCTGATGTCTCTAATAACATCTTAAAGCCCATTCTCACCACCGCATGGTCATCCACTAACATGACTTTTATTTGACTCATTCCTGCACCCCTCAATTAATTGCTTTTGGTATTGTTATAATGATACTTGTACCCTTGCCCAACTCAGAATCAACTTTAAAACTACCATGCAAGCCTTGGACTCGCTCCCGTATACCTAACAATCCAAAGTGATTCGTTTGGTCAACTGCATGAATATCCATGCCTTTGCCATTGTCTGCGATTATAAGACGCAGCGTACCATTTTCTATAATCGTAAGATCTATGCTTAAATCAGTTGCTTCTGCATGCTTGATTGCATTATTAATAGATTCTTGCACGATTCGATAGACATTGATATTAATAGTTTCACCAAGCTCATTTAAAGAACCAGTTAAATTCAACTTCACATTCAGCCCTTGGTATTGGTCTTGCAAAGAGTTAACCAAATCTTTCAAGGTTTCCGTTAGTCCTAAGTTATCCAAGGAACCAGGTCTGAGTTGCTTGATGATATTATGCATACCATCGTAAATATGATTGGCAGCTGCAACAATCGTTTGTGCACTCGCTTCGACTTCTGGAGCTTTCTCTTTGGTTTTACTAGCAATTGTTACTGCAAATGTTTTAATCGCTGTTACATATTGCCCCAACTCATCATGCAATTCTCTGGCTAAACTGCGCCGCTCTTCTTCTATATGCTTTTGGATAAGATGTGTCAGTTGTCGACTTTCTTCTAATTCACGTTCGACAGCCAAAGACTCGGCCATGCGGTTAAGACTGTGACCAATTTTTTCGAATTCTGGTAGTTTAAAGTGTGGTAATCGCGCCCCTAAATCACCTTGCTCAAGCTGATTAATCATTTTCAGTATTGGCTGTAATGGTTTCAGCAAGCTGCCTAACATCCAATATACGCCGACATTCAATGCAACAAAAAAACCAAGCCATATCCAGAATAAATTTTGCATCTTGGCCCAGGACTCACGTATGGTACCACTAGGGTTAGGTCTAACCTCTAACCTTCCCAACTTACCGAGCCGAATAAATCGCATGACTGGCTCTGCTTTAGGATCTAACATGTCATAAAACCATTGCGGTGGTTTCACATCGGATCGATATTCAGGTTTCGGTGATTTATACACGACCTGATTGCTATAATCATACAGATAGATTTCATTACTTCTGACACGGCCCAATTGCTCGAGAAATCGGCGCATCACACCGTTTGTGTAACCTAAATCCAAATTACTTGCTGAGCTTAGGATTACCGCATCCAGTAACTGAGTAGTCACGTGGGTGGCCGCTTCTACACTCTCTTGTGTTGATGATTTAGCAGCTTTTATTAAAATAAAACCAACTGCCAACATAAAAAGTAGCATTAGCAACGTAATGATTAAATTTAATCGTAACCGTAGACTCATGAGTATATCTAATAATTACACGCAAAAATGTTGAAATGAGAATCTAACATGTGTAGAGTTTAGCAACCAACTTCAATTAGAAATATAGTGTATTTCATGAGTTTACAAACAAATTTTATCTGCTCGGCTGCCACTGCAATTCATGCGGCTATTATTGCACACAAACCCGAAATAGAATCGCTGGATCAAGCGATTGGTGACGGAGATCATTATATTAATGTTTTACGTGGTGCAGAAACGATTGCTGGTATGACAGATGAGCTTGCGCCGCTTGCGCCCGATGAAGCGCTTAACAAAATTGCGATGAAATTATTAAGTACGATTGGTGGTGCTTCCGGCCCATTATTTGCCAGCTTTTTTATGGGTATGGCCAAAACAATTAAGCATAATGGTGGCGGCACTTACTTGGATATTGCAGCAGCATTTGCGGCTGGGGTTCAGGAACTAATCAAACGCGGCAAAGGCAAAATTGGCGAAAAAACGATGTTGGATGTACTAATTCCAGTCGCGCATCAGTTTATCTTCAGCACAATCGAAAACAAAACAAAAGAAGAAATATGTATTGATATTAAAGCCGCAGCCGACAAAGGATTGGAATCTACACGTGATTTAGTGGCTACCAAAGGGCGCGCTGCAGGACTTGGCGAACGCGCGATTGGGCATTTAGATGCAGGCGCTAAAAGTTGTCAAGTAATGATTACAGAAGTATGTACATTAACATTAAAATCAAATGTTTGATTATCAATTTTAAAGTAAAATATCATGAAAAAATTTGTTAATAATGTCGACCATATGTTATCCGAAAGCCTTAGTGGCTTCGAAAAAGCACATCACCTTTTGGTTTCACTCCAGCTAAACCCTACTTTTATTACACGCAAACATAAAGCGAGTAACAAAGTTGCCATTATTTCCGGTGGCGGCGCAGGCCATGAGCCATTGCATGCTGGTTTTGTTGGTACTGGTATGTTAGATGCAGCCTGCCCAGGACAAGTCTTTACTTCGCCAACACCAGACCAAATGTTGGCTGCTGCGGAAGCAGTGCATGCAGATAAAGGTATTTTATTTATCGTTAAAAATTATGCTGGTGACGTTATGAATTTTGAAATGGCGGCCGAGATGCTACCATATCAACATGCTACTGTTTTGACTAGAGATGATTGCGCAGTCATCAATAGCACTTATACAGAAGGAAGACGTGGTGTTGCAGGAACTGTCATTGTTGAAAAATGCGTCGGCAGTATTGCTGAATCAGGTGCAGACTTAGCAACATGTAAAGCATTAGGTGACAAAATTAATGTGCAAACAGCCAGTATTGGGGTAGCTTTCACGAGCTGTACAGTGCCCGCTGCTGGTCACCCTACATTTGAGATTAGTGAGTCAGAAATTGAAATGGGTGTTGGCATTCATGGTGAACCAGGTCGTAAACGCGAATCAATGCGGGATGCTGACGCGATTGTCAAAGATATGATTGATGCCATTCTCACCGATTTAAACCCTGCCAAAG
>CAXIBZ010000064.1:0-8154 GCA_964022105.1 uncultured Methylophilaceae bacterium | reverse complement strand
AACAAAAAACAAAAACAAAAAAAGCTTTACTGACACATTCCTGCACAGCCGCATTGGAAATGGCTGCTTTACTTGCTGATATACAACCAGGTGATGAAGTTATTATGCCGTCATATACATTTGTGTCGACTGCTAATGCCTTTGTGTTACGTGGTGGGGTTCCCGTCTTTGTAGATATTCGACCTGATACGTTAAATATTAATGAAAATTTAATAGAAGCAGCGATAACAAGTCGAACCAAAGCCATTGTGCCAGTTCATTACGCAGGGGTTGCCTGTGAAATGGATACGATTATGCAAATCGCTAAAAAGTATAACCTTTTGGTCATTGAAGATGCGGCACAAGGAGTCATGTCTAGCTACAAAGGAAAGGCACTGGGTGCGATCGGACATATTGGCGCCTACTCATTTCATGAGACAAAAAACATTATCTCTGGTGAGGGTGGTGCAATACTCATTAATGAAGAAGAGTTTTCACTCAGAGCAGAAATTATTCGTGAAAAAGGAACTAACCGCAGTCAGTTTTATCGCGGCCAGGTAGATAAGTATACATGGCAAGATATTGGATCTTCCTATTTACCAGGCGAAGACACTGCTGCATTCTTATTAGCACAGCTAGAATGTGCCGAAGAAATTACACAAAAACGAATGGCAATCTGGAATAAATATCATCAGGCATTCGAGCACTTAGAGCTTGAGGGCTTTATCAGAAGGCCAACTATTCCTGAAGGCTGTGCGCATAATGCCCATATGTACTATGTGATACTTAACTCACTGACAGAGAGAACTGAGCTGATAAGTGCATTCAAATCACATAATATTCATCCTGTGTTTCACTATATCCCATTGCATTCTGCACCAGGCGGAATTAAATTTGGTCGCGTATCCGGTAGCATGGAGAACACAAATGCAGTGTCAGATAGGCTGTTAAGATTGCCATTATGGGTTGGCTTGGATGAAGATCAAGATCGCGTGATTGATGTGATGAATTCGTTCAAATTTGAGACGGCAATTCATGATCAGATTGTTGGCAACATACGCAGTCAAATCCAGGTTGAAAGCCAGAAGGTGCGCATCCCATCCGCTTCGAAAATGGGAAAGCTTAAACTGGCTGCCTCTACATAAAATAATCATTTACTTTTACTTACCTCTTTTTTTGAATTTTGGGCTTGACTTAGATTGCTAATTGGCATTTAATGAAAGTGCGCTGATTTGAGTGGCCAAATTTAAACAAAGCCTTACTCAGCTTGCGGGCGCATTATAAATCCTGCTAAAGCGAGATATACAAAACCCGTTTTAGCTGTAATGAGCTATAACGGGTTTTTTAATACCCAAAAGATTTACAAAAGAGAGTAGTTAATGACTAATCAATACCACCCTGAAACTATTAGTGTGAGAGCGGGTAGTACCGCAACCGAGTTAGGCGAGAATTCAGAAGCTATATTTTTGAACTCCAGCTTTCGGTTTAAGAGTGCTGCACAAGCCGCAGCCAGATTTGCGGGCGACGAACCAGGCAATATTTACTCCAGATTTACCAACCCTACTGTCACTGCATTTCAAGATAAATTAGCTGCAATGGAAGGTGCTGAGCAATGTGTTGCCACGGCGAGTGGTATGTCCGCAATATTGGCTTGTGTCATGGGTCTTTGCTCAGCAGGTGATCACGTCGTCGCATCACAGAGCTTATTTGGTACTTCAGTGCAGCTATTCACGAATATTTTAAAGCGCTGGGGTTTGGAAGTAACCTTAGTTGCATTAACAGATACTGAAGCATGGCAAGCTGCGATACAAACAAACACCAAACTTTTTTTTGTAGAAACACCATCAAATCCATTAACGGAAGTCTGTGATATTCAGGCTTTAGCTGATATTGCACATGGTGCAAATGCATATTTAGTCGTAGATAACTGTTTTTGTACGCCAGTGATTCAACAGCCACTGGAATTAGGAGCTGATGTTATTATTCATTCAGCGACAAAATATATCGATGGTCAAGGTCGTTGTCTGGGTGGTGCAGTGTTGGGGTCTAAAGCTCTCATGGAACCTGTATACGGGTTTTTACGTACGGCAGGTGTTACGATGAGTGCTTTTAATGCATGGGTGTTTTTAAAAGGATTGGAAACATTACCAATTCGGATGGAGGCGCATGCGCAAAAAGCCCACGCTTTAGCGATATGGTTAGAGTCGCAACCACAGGTTAATCGTGTTTTTTATCCTGGGCTCAAGTCACACCCGCAGCATGCACTCGCAATGCGTCAGCAGAAAAGTGGTGGGGGCATTGTTAGTTTTGAAGTTAAACCAAAGGTAGGTCAAACAGAGCAAGATGCTGCATGGGCATTGATTGATGCTACGCGTTTAATTTCTATTACGGCTAACTTAGGCGATGCTAAAACAACAATTACGCATCCAGCAACGACTACTCATAGTCGCGTGAGTGCCGAGGCAAGATTGGCATCGGGTGTGAAAGACAATCTGATCCGAATAGCAGTTGGGCTGGAGCATGTAGATGATTTGAAAGCTGATTTAGCGTTACTCGCTTGATAAGTAATTGATTTAAAAACGGGGCCTTTGATAGCCCCGTTTTTTATTCTAATAATTGCGTAAAAAACTGCTCTAGCAAGCTAAACATGTTAGAATTTAAAGGTTAAATATCTTATAAAAATGCGCTTATAAAAAGTTGCAATCCCATCATATAAATACGGAACAATGACGGAATAAATCATGGATCAATTCGCAAAAGAAACCCTGCCTATCAGTTTGGAAGATGAAATGCGCCGTTCTTACCTTGATTACGCGATGAGCGTGATTGTAGGTAGGGCTTTGCCAGATGTTCGTGATGGTTTAAAACCAGTACATAGGCGTGTGCTTTTTGCCATGCATGAATTAAATAATGACTATAACAAACCATACAAAAAGTCAGCACGTATAGTCGGTGATGTGATCGGTAAATACCATCCGCATGGGGATACAGCTGTGTACGACACGATTGTACGTATGGCACAGGATTTTTCTTTACGTTATATGTTGGTGGATGGACAGGGTAATTTTGGCTCTGTTGATGGTGATAATGCTGCTGCGATGCGTTATACCGAAATTCGCATGTCAAAAATTGCACATGAGTTACTAGCTGATATTGAAAAAGAAACAGTCGATTTTGGCCCTAACTATGATGGTTCAGAGAATGAGCCGCTGATTATGCCAGCCAGGATACCTAACTTACTCATTAATGGTAGTTCAGGTATCGCTGTTGGTATGGCGACGAACATCCCGCCGCATAATCTAAACGAAGTGTTAGATGCATGTTTGGCATTACTTAAAGATCCAGAAATTTCAATTGATGATTTGATTGATCTAATGCCGGCGCCTGATTTTCCAACGGCTGGTATTATTTACGGTACCACAGGGGTTAGAGAAGGTTATCAAACAGGACGAGGACGCGTAGTGATGCGTGGTCGTACCCACTTTGAAGATATCGATAAAGGGGGCAATCGCCAAGCAATTATCATTGATGAACTCCCATATCAAGTCAACAAAAAAACATTGATTGAGAAGATTGCTGAGCTCGTTAATGATAAAAAAATTGAAGGTATTTCAGATCTTCGCGATGAGTCAGATAAAGCTGGTATGCGCGTGGTGATTGAGCTAAAACGTGGTGAAGTGCCAGAAGTGATTCTCAATAATCTTTACAAGCAAACACAATTGCAAGATACGTTTGGTATGAACATGGTTGCCCTGATTGACGGACAGCCACGTTTACTTAATTTAAAACAAATTCTGGAAGCATTTTTGCGTCACCGTCGTGAAGTAATCACGCGGCGCACAGTATTCGAGCTCAGAAAGGCACGTGATCGCGGTCATGTACTAGAAGGGCTTGCAGTTGCATTAGCAAATGTGGATGAAATGATTGCGATTATTAAGGCAGCACCAACGCCGCCAGAAGCTAAGCAGCAATTGATGGCGCGTGCATGGCACTCACCAGTTGTAGAAGAAATGTTGAAACGTGCAGCGATGGAAGCATCAAGACCTGAAGGGTTATCGGTCGATTTTGGGTTAACGCCAGAGGGATACAAACTTTCTGATATTCAAGCGCAAGAAATTCTGCAAATGCGCTTGCAACGACTTACTGGTTTGGAACAGGATAAGGTTGTTAACGAATACAAGGAAATCATGGATGTGATTGCTGATTTATTAGATATTTTAGCAACGCCTTCTCGCGTTACAACGATGATTACAGAAGAAATGGCAGAAATCGCTAAACAGTTCGGTGATAAACGGCGCAGTGAGATTGTAGAAAATACACAAGATTTATCGCTGGAAGATTTAATTACGCCACAAGATGTTGTCGTAACACTATCGCATACTGGATATGTTAAGTCTCAGCTATTAGAAGAATATCGTGCACAACGACGTGGAGGCAGGGGTAAGCAAGCTGCGCCAACAAAAGAAGATGACTTCATCGATAAATTATTCGTTGCTAATACACATGATTACATATTATGTTTCAGCAGCCTAGGGCAAGTATATTGGTTGAAGGTATATGAAGTGCCGCAGGGCAGTCGTATTGGTCGTGGTAAACCAATTGTAAACTTGTTCCCATTAGCGGAAGGCGAAAAAATTAATGCAATCTTACCAGTTAAAGAATTTACCGATAATGAATTTATTTTCATGACAACAGCTAAGGGTACGGTTAAGAAAACAGCATTGTCCGAATTTTCTAAACCACGTAAATCAGGCATTATCGCGATTAAACTTGATGACGGTGATTTTCTGATTGGTGCCGAAATTACAAATGGCGAAAATGATATTGTTCTCGTTTCGGACGCAGGTAAAGCAGTATGGTTTAGTGAAGATGATGTGCGACCTATGGGACGCGCAACACGCGGTGTACGCGGTATGAAGCTAGGACCTAACCAGCAAGTGTTATCTTTGTTGATTGCTGATGATGACCAGCAATCCGTATTGGTGGCAACAGAAAACGGTTATGGAAAACGGACAGTATTAAAAGATTTCCGTCATTCTGGACGCGGTACACAGGGTGTAAAGGCGATTGCAATTAGCGAGCGCAATGGTGCCGCAATTGCAGCTCGCTTAGTCAGTGCAGATGATGAAATCATGCTAATCACCACAGGCGGTGTTTTAATTCGTACACGGGTAAAAGAGATTCGCGATATGGGCCGAGCAGCACAAGGTGTCACGCTGATTAATTTAGGGCAAGGCGAGAAGTTGTCGGGACTGGAAAAAGTAGTTGAAACAGACGAAGAAGAATAAGGATGTCGATGCAACCGATTTATAACTTTTCAGCTGGACCAGCTGTCTTGCCTAAAGCAGTGTTACAGCGTGCACAAGCTGAAATGCTTGATTGGCACGGTAGTGGTATGTCTGTTATGGAGATGTCGCACCGTGGCAAAGAGTTTTTGAGCATATTGGCTAAGACGGAAGCTCATTTTCGTGCTTTATTAGGTGTGCCAAGTCATTACAAAGTATTATTTTTGCAAGGTGGGGCTATTGCAGAGAATGTGATGATTCCACTTAATCTGTTAAATGGTAAAAGTGCGGATTATGCGATTACTGGCAGTTGGAGTCAACGCAGTGCTAATGAAGCAAAGATTATTGGCAATATTGAAATTGTGACAGAAAGTAAGCCATATACTTACGTACCTGATTTTTCTGAATGGCAATTGCATAATGACGCAGCATATTTACATATCTGTACGAATGAAACCATAAACGGGGTTGAATTTGATGCCTTACCAAAGCCAGGAAATGTACCCATTGTGGCTGATATGTCCTCGCACATACTGTCAAGGCAGATTGATGTTAGCCAATATGGCGTAATTTATGCTGGGGCACAAAAAAATATTGGACCAGCTGGCTTGTGTATTGTGATTGTGCGTGAAGATTTGCTTGGTTTAGCTGCCGCAGAAACGCCAGGTGTCTTTAACTGGAAGGAACAGGCGGATAACCAAAGTATGGTTAATACGCCGCCGACCTATGCAATTTATATTGCAGGACTTGTTTTTGAATGGCTTATTGAACAAGGTGGTGTAGAGGCAATCGAAAAAGTGAACATCCAGAAAGCTGCTCTATTATATGAGTATATTGACTCTACCGATTTTTATTCGAATCCTGTCGCAATAAAAAATCGCTCACGCATGAATATACCATTTACGCTAAAAGATGAGTCTCTAAATACCGCATTTCTGCAAGGTGCAGAATCAGCTGGTTTGTTGCAGCTAAAGGGACATCGCTCTGTGGGCGGTATGCGTGCTAGTATATATAACGCAATGCCTATTGAAGGCGTAAAGGCCTTAGTTGAATACATGAAATATTTTGAGAAAACACATTAAATAAATAATTTAAATGTCTGATTTATTGAAAAAATATAGAGAAGAGATTGATGCAATCGATGCACAAATACTGAAGCTAGTTAATGCCCGGGCACCACTTGCGCGTAAGATCGGGCATGTTAAAGAAGATGGTGTTATTTACCGACCAGAACGTGAAGCGCAGGTGTTACGTACCATGCAAGAACTTAATACAGGGCCACTTTCAAGTGAGGCGGTGAGTAATATTTTTCGGGCCGTGATGTCAAACTGTCGTGCACTCGAAAAGGAACTTTCAATCGCCTTCCTTGGACCACTTGGTACCTACACCGAGGAAGCTGCGCTAAAACAGTTTGGATTAGGTCGAAATGCGATTGTTTGTGGCACGATTGATGAAGTGTTTCGCACACTAGAGGCTGATCAAGCTGATTATGCAGTGGTGCCAGTTGAGAACTCTACCGAAGGGGCTGTTGGACTAACATTAGATTTGTTACTGTCTAGTACGCTAAAACTTTGTGGTGAATTTACGCTGCCAATACATCATTGTTTACTTTCAAAGCAAACGGATATTAATAAGATATCGCATGTCTTCTCACACGGTCAGTCGCTTTCTCAGTGTCATGAATGGCTTAATAGAACGCTGCCTACTGCACAGAGAGAGGCTGTTACCAGCAATGCTTATGCGGCACAAATGATACATGATCTGGTCTCAACTGATGGTACATTTGCAGCAGCAATTGCGAGCAAGCGGGCCGCAGAGCTGTTTAACCTAAATGTACTCGCTGAAAATATAGAAGACGACCCTAAAAATACCACACGTTTTTTAGTGTTAAGTAAGCATGATGTTGCACCATCTGGACAAGATAAAACATCCTTGGCGTTAAGCACTAAAAACAAACCAGGTGCGATGTTTGATTTGCTAGAGCCTTTGGCACGTCTTGGAGTAAGTATGACAAAATTAGAGTCCAGACCTTCAAAGCAAGGTTTATGGGATTACGTATTTTTTATCGATATTGAAGGCCATCAGTCAGATGATAAAGTAAAAGCAGCGATAGATGAATTAAAGCAGCGTGCTTCTGTCGTTAAGGTTCTTGGCTCATATCCTGTTGCAGTTGTTTAACCAATCATGAATATTTCAAATTTAGCCCCAGACTACATCAGAGCTATTGCTCCATACCAAGGTGGCAAACCTATCTCTGAAATTGCCAGAGCTTATGGAATTGATGAGACTGATATTGTAAAGTTAGCTTCAAATGAGAACCCTTTGGGCATTAGTGCTAAAGCGCAGTTAGCAATTGAAGATGCTGTAACAGATATTGCACGTTATCCAGATGGAAACAGTTATTTGCTGAGAGAGGCTGTAAGCAAAAAATTTGGCGTTAGCGCCGAGCAAATCGTCTTTGGTAACGGATCAAATGATATTTTAGAGTTGTGTGCTCGTGCATTTTTACAACTGGGTGATGAGGCGATCTTTTCACAACATGCGTTTGCAGTTTATCCACTTGTTACACAGGCTGTGGGAGCGAAGGGTGTTGTCGTTGCCGCAAAAAACTTTGCGCATGATTTAGATGGCTTTATTCAGGCAATCAATGGTAAAACGCGCTTAATATTTATTGCAAATCCAAATAATCCAACTGGTACGCTGATTGAAAAAGCAAAATTAAAAATATTTTTGCAACATGTGCCAAAAAATATTTTAGTGGTGTTAGATGAAGCCTATGATGAATATTTGTCTGTTGATGATAAATCGGAAGCAATTGATTGGTTGAGTGAGTTTAATAATTTGATTATTTCACGCACTTTCTCAAAAGCGTATGGTCTAGCAGGCTTGC
>CAXIBZ010000063.1:0-8184 GCA_964022105.1 uncultured Methylophilaceae bacterium | reverse complement strand
TGATAAATCAATTACCGATAAATCCTACTTGACCATTGATACACGTGCGCGCACAGTCATTGGTTTATGAGGAACAACAGCATCACTTTAGTACCGACTCCAAATGTGGTTTGGCTTCGAACCTCACTCAGCTGCAGTTGTTGTTTGTTATAATTTTCTACAACCGTTCTTCGCGGTTGATTCTTAACTTTTACCTTCATCGTGGAGTTCCATTTTAGGGCTTTAGTATGGAATCTTCAGCACAGGCCAATAGAACTTTAGTGGGTATATTCATGGTACTTGTTGCCTCGGTCGCGTTCTCATCAAAAGCGATTATGGTCAAACTCGCCTATGTGTATCCAGTCAATGCTGCAACACTCATTGCCTTGCGTATGCTATTTTCAATCCCATTTTTTATAGGGCTTATCATATGGATGAGATATTCTAAAAAAACATTAAAGTTGAGTTTCAATGATATTGGCACCATGCTTTTTATTGGGGTGGTGACAGGTTATGGTTCAATGTGGCTTAACTTTGCAGGCTTAACCTATGTGACGGCTGGCTTAGAGCGGGTAATTCTTTTTTTGTATCCAACGATTGTGATTCTACTTAATAGTATGTTACATAGGCATCAAATTACTAAGCATGAAATCGTGGCATTGATTTTGAGTTACGTTGGAGTGCTCTTGGTTGTTGGCCACGATTTAGCCGTGCCAACAACTGCCGCAGAGAATACATTGTTAGGCGCTAGTTTAGTATTAGGTAGTGCTATCACCTATGCATTTTACTTGGTATTAAGCGGCAGAATAATACCAAGGATAGGTGCAACATTATTTACGGCCTATACGATGACAATTATCAGTATTGCCAGTGCGGTGCATTTTTTGTTGACTGAAGATTTAGACCTAGCACGGCACCTGCCTCTGCAAGTATATGGGATTAGTTTTATGATTGCATTAATTGCAACAGTACTACCCTCAATTATATTAAATATGGGTATTCAGCGTCTGGGTAGTAACAAGGTTTCATTGATCAGCTCTATTGGGCCAGTTTCAACTATTTTTCTAGCTTGGTTGATTTTAGGTGAACCAATTACTTGGTTGCAAGTAGCTGGTACCGCTTTGGTCTTATCAGGCGTCTTAACGATAAGCTTGGCAAACCATTAATAAATAATCGCTTCAGCCGACTCTTACTTGAATACCTACAGAAAGTCTGGATTAGCTGATCCTAGTTTTAAGTGTGTTTAGTCTTTCTAAACCATTCATCAGTAATGAGTAGGCCGCTGGCACAACAACAAGCGTAAGTAGTGTAGATGAAATCATGCCACCGATAATCGCAACCGATAGTGGCTTGTTGGTTTCACTACCAGCACCTAAGCCCAAAGCTGCTGGGGTTAGCGCTAAAATAATTGTAAGCGATGTCATCAATACTGGTCGTAACCTTACAGGGCATGCTTCACTAAGGGCTTCTTGAATGCTTGCACCTTGATTGCGTAATTGATTCGTCAAATCAATCAACAAAATTGAGTTTTTAGCGACTAAACCAATCAACAAGACAAGTCCAATCATTGAGTAAATGTTAAGTGTTTGACCTGTCAGCCACAATGCGACTAAGCCACCAATAATTGCCAAAGGTTGTGCAAGCATGATAACAAACGGCTGTGTAAATGAGTTAAATTGGCTTGCGAGAACCATATATAGCAAAATAAAAGCAAGGGTAAAAACAAATGCCATATTTTTGATGGTTTTCTGCATCTCTTCTGCTTGACCTGAGAATTTCAAATTGTAGTCAGGTGGGACTACTTCTGCTGCCACTTTTTTCACGATGTCTGACGCTTCGCTTAATGCAACAGTTGGGTTAGCGAAGAAGTTAACCGCATATTGCAAGTCATAGCGACTAATCACAGCAGGGCCTAAGGTTGATTTAAATGATGCAACTGCGTCTAAGCGCACAAGCTCTCCTCTGCTATTGCGTAAGTAAATCTTGCTTAAATCGCTTGCTTGTTGAAGTGCTAACTCATCTGCTTTGATACGAATGTCATAGCGCTGACCATCGCTAATTGCATCATTAAAAGAAGCCACGTTGGTGCCACCAGCGTACAAGCTAATGGCTGTTGCAATGTCTTTGGCATTTAGACCTAGGTTTGCAGCCAATGTACGATCAATATTAACTTCTAGTTGAGGTAAGTTAAGTTGAACATCAAGATCAAGCTTTCCAATCTCAGGTATGGCATTGAGTTTATCTTGCAGTAATTGTGAAATATTGCCAATTTCATTTACGTTGTTGCCTGTTAACAGAAATTGTAATTTTTCCGAACGCTGGCCACGCGAGATAGAGGGGGGTGAAGCAAGCGCTCTTACGCCTGGGATTCTGTCTAAGTCTTGATTGAGCAGTTTAATTAGGTCTTGTTGGCTAATATCACGTGCTTCTCTTGGTCTTAGACGCACATTGACGCTGGCTTGATTGACTTGTCCGCTGGACCCTGTTCCGATAGAGGCGTAGTAACTATCAATGACTTTTGGATATTTCTTTAAAGCAGCTTCAATTAATAAGAGGCGTGAATCTGTATATTCAAGGCTAGAGCCTAATGGCGTTTTGGCATTAATTCTAAAATAACTTTCATCAGAGTCAGGAACAAATTCTTTTTCAACATGCTTCATACTAAAAAAGCCTGAAACTGCGACAAACATTGCTGTAAAAATCAGCACAAATAAGCGGTGCGAAAGGCTGAATGATAATATTTTTTTATAGACGTTATCCAGTTTACTCAAGGTGTTTGCAATCGCGCTGTAGACTTTATTTTCACTTTGAGTAACACCCAAATATCTTGAACATAGCATGGGAGTTAATGTGAGGGAAACAAATAAGGAAATAATCACACCAAAGGTCACTACAACTGCAAATGACTTAAAGAACATTCCAATGATGCCGTCCATAAAAATAACAGGACCAAAAATGCAGACAAGTGCAGCTGAAGAGGCAAATACAGCAAACACCACTTCATTACTGCCATTGATTGTGGTGAGATTACGGAATCTATCAACTAAAGTTGGGTTTTTTAACTCAGCATCTGTGAGCCTATTCCCAACTTCGCCAGACATATGCCTCAGTATACTTTCCCTGACCACTATAGCATCATCAACCACCACGCCAATTAATAACAATAGTGCTAATAAAGTCATGCTATTAAAGGTATAACCTGCAAAATACATCACTGCAATAGCGCCTAGTAAAGAAACTGGAATTTCCAAACAAATCATGATGGTAGAACTAAATGAACGCATAAAAATGAGTACAATAAGTGCTGCAAATAGAGTGCCTTCAACTAAATGTTCTTTTAGCGATGTAACAATTTGGTTGATAAAGATGGAGTCATTGGTTGATATTTCTAATGACATACCTGGTGGTAAGTTTGGGCGTATTTCTTCATCTAACTTTTTTAAAACATCATCGATAATTTTGACGGTATTAGTATTAGCGATTTTAACAATACCGATACTTACAGTGGGTTTGCCACTGTAGCGTGCAATTTGGCGGTTGTCTGTCAGTCCATCTTCAACTGTTGCGATATCTTTTAGGTAAATTGGTTGGCCATCAATCACTTGCACAACCAAATTTTCTAAATCATGTATCGTGTGAAACTCTAAATCAAGTTTAATCAGCTGCTCAGCACTTTTGCCAACCAAGAACCCACCAGCAAGCTGGATATGTTCACGATTAAATGCATCAATCAAATCATTTGCACCTAATTTATAGGCTGCCATACGTTCAGTGGAGGCAATGACGCGAATCACTCGGTCTCGCTTACCACCAAAACGGACTTCCCCAACGCCATTGATTGTTTCAAATTTTTTCTTAATCACATTCGTAGCGTAAAGGTTTAGTTGTTGGATAGTGCGGTCGCCAGTTAATGCAATCCATAAGATAGGGCGTTCATCAGCATCCACTTTTCTGATAGCTGGCGCATCTGTGTCTGGTGGTAGTTTTCGAATCAGCTGGCTGATTTTGGCTTGCACCTCATTAAAGGCAACATCAATATTCTTGTCTAGGTTAAATGTAATCGCGATTGTCGAAACGTTAGGCGATGAACTGGATTGAATATGCTCGATGCCTGGGGTGGTGTTGACTGCAGATTCAATAATACTTGTCACGCTGGTATCAATGACATCTGCACTTGCGCCGCGTAAAGTTGTGGTGATGGTAATAACAGGAAAATCGACTGAAGGAATCCGGTCAACACCAATACGCTCATAAGCAATAATACCAAACAGCATAATCACTGCTGATAACATAAATGTTAATACATGACGCTTAATCGAAAATTCAGGCAGCGTCATTGTTATCTATCTTTACTGGAGTGTTGTCAGTTAAAAAACCTGCACCATCTACAACAACAATTTCATTAGCCTCTAACCCAGATAAGATTTCAATGTATCCATTTTGACGAATACCAGTTTTAACAACCGCCTGATAAGCAATATTGTCGCGCACGACATAAATGACTTCACCTGCAGGGCGTAAAACTAAGCTTTGTTCTGGAACCATGGTTGTTGCCGGCAATTCACCTAACACTACACTGCCAGTAACGGTTGCACCGGGCTGCCATCCGTCGGCATTTTTAACGTCTGCAATTACATCAATCGTCCGATTTCCCTCTGAAATTTGTGGTTTTAGCTCATGTATTGTCGATTCAATGGTTTTATCACTGCTGGGTGTTTTTAGGCGCACGGTTAACCCTGGTTTTAATTGCGGGCCAAATTTCTCAGGGAATGGTAAATGCGCGCGCAGTGTTTGTTTAGAGATAATTTGCGCAATGGGATCTCCAATTCGCAAATAATCACCTGTATCTACAGTTTTGCTTTCAATTGTCCCACTAACTGGCGCATAGACTTTCGACTTGCTACTATTATGATTAATACTTGAAACTTTGGCTTTGGCTGCGGCAAGTTGTTGTTTGTAGACATTTTCTTGAGCCACTTCATTATCGACAGCATTCTGTGAGATAAAATTTTTATCAACTAATGCCTGATTACGCGCAACAATTTTTGACTGATTGTCTAATAAAGCTTGGATTCTAGCTACCTCTGCCTGTGCTTCATTACGTTGCATAATGTAGTCAGTAGCATCTAAAGTCGCAATCAGTTGCCCTTTTTGCACCGTATCACCAATATTGACATGCACTGCGATGACACGAGCAGCCGTCTCAGCTGCCAACGTAGGATTAATTAAGCCTTCTAGTGTGCCAACAGTACTTTGTGTAACTTCAATGGTTTGTTTTTTGACTTTGGTAACGGTGACTAAAGTAGCGCGTGTATCATTTTTGCTGCTTGCAGCATTATCTTCGTTAGCTCCACATGCATTCAATAGTGATGCAAGCAAAACAAGAGAAAGGAAAGTTGCAAATTTACGCATAATGAGTTGTGTATTCTTTATTGTGAGCGCTATTGTTTTTTAATAATCTTTGACCAATCAAAAAAAGGCCCAGGATCTGTTTTACGGTCAGGGGCAATATCCGAATGACCAACAATGTCGCGAATTGGGTACTTTTCTTGCAAGGATTCTATCAATGAATTAAGTGTTTTATATTGCATTTCTGTAAATGCTTCAAAGTCACTTCCTTCTAACTCTACTCCGACCGAGAAATCGTTACAACGTTCACGATTTTTCCATTTTGAAACGCCAGCATGCCATGCACGCTGACTGCATGGGACAAATTGGATAAGCTCGCCATCTCGACGAATTAAAAAATGAGATGAAACTTTTGCCGTATGTATCGTTGCATAATAAGGGTGCTCATCTGGATTTAGTTGATTGGTAAATAATTCAATAATGCCATTACCGCCATATTGCTGCGGCGGTAGGCTAATATTGTGAATAACGACCATATCAATACAGCACCCAGCTGGTCTGTCATCATAGTTGGGTGAGATTATTTGCTTGGCCCAACTAGTAACACCGTTGGCATTAATACGCAATGATTGCTTAGTATTTTTCATACTGATTATGTTTGTTAAGATGTATTAACAGTGAGCTGATCGAAAATATCTAATCAACATTTTGCTAGTCTTAATTAAATAAAATGAGATCGTACTTTTTTTAGAATGATTAATTGTCTTCAAACACTTCATCGTCACTCAAATCATCTTTAGAAAGCCCTAATTTGGACAATCGGTAACGGAGCGTTCTAAAGCTAACACCAAGTAATTTAGCTGCAGCCGTCTTATTATTATTGGTTTTCTCAAGCGCTTTGAGAATTTCTCTTTTTTCGATGTCTTCTAGGTAATCAGACAGGCTTACATCTTCATCTTTAACTGGGTCAAATTGTGTAGCGCTGGTGTTTGTACCATTCATTGCTTCGTCAATTAATAAATCATCCACACAAATTTTCTCGCCATCGCAAAGTGCAAGTGCACGTTCAAGCATATTTTCAAGCTCACGCACATTGCCTGAAAACGGCAGTGTTTGTATTAACTTGTTTGCTTCGTCATCGATGACGGGTATATCAATATCTTGCGCTTTGCACAACTTATGTAGTAGTTTTTGTGTGAGGTCAGGAATATCCTCTGCGTGCTCTCTTAAGGCTGGCATTTTCAGCTGGATAACATTAAGTCGGTAGTATAGGTCTTGTCTGAATAATCCATCTGCCATCATTTGACCGAGGTTTTTATGCGTCGCACTAATTATCCGAACATCAACAGCTTCTTCTATTGTCCCACCGACTGCGCGTACTTTTTTTTCTTGAATGGCACGTAGTAACTTTACTTGCATGGGCAATGGTAGATCAGCTACCTCATCCAAAAATAAGGTGCCGCCATTTGCTGCCTGAAATAGGCCAGAAGTATCCTGAGTTGCCCCTGTAAAAGCGCCCTTTTTATAACCAAAGAATTCGCTTTCCATTAGATTTTCAGGAATGGCACCACAGTTGATCGCAACAAATGAACGATCTCTTCTAGAACTGTTTTTGTGGATGAGCCTTGCCGCCAATTCTTTACCACTGCCTGACTCGCCACTGATATAAACAGGTGCTTGACTGCGCGCCAGTTTCTCAATTAAGGCACGCACCTGATTGATTACAGGTGAGTCGCCAATTAAATCTGCCGTATTCTTAGTGTCACGTACATCTGAGCTAGAAAGCTTTAACGCTGATTCAACTAGCGGTCTCAACTGCTTTAATGAGATAGGTTTGGTTAGATAATCAAATGCGCCTGCCTTCAGCGCTGAAACTGCATTTTCAGCACTCCCATAAGCAGTAATAACCGCAACAGGTAAGCCGCTGTAGTCGCGTGCAATATGCTCAACCAGTTCTAAGCCCAGTCCGTCTGGTAAGCGCATATCGGTTAAACAAAGATCATAATCCTGCGTTGAAAGCATGTGTTTTGCGTCATTGATATTACTTGCGCTGTCTGCGTAAATGTCCATACGCTCAAGTGTCAGTACAACCAACTCACGAATATCGGTTTCATCATCGACGACTAAACATTTAAATTGTGCTGCCATTTCTAAATAGTTGCCTTTTTAATTTGCATGATAAATGTTGTGCCATTCGCAGTATGTTTATATTGTAAATGAGCACCGTTAGCTTCTGCTAACTCTTTGCCTATGTAAAGTCCAAGTCCAGTTCCAGTTTTTTCTGTTGTAAAAAATGGTTCAAATAAATGGTTACTTACTTCTTCACTAATTCCTTCACCGTCATCGGTCACTTCAATAGTAATTTGTGATTTATTGCTAGTATACACGCGTAACGTTAGGCTATTTTCTCTCTGCTGGCTGTGACGCCAGCCATTTTTACAAAGATTCCATAAAATTTGGTTTAAATGCCGACGGTCAAACAGAATAGTCGCATCTGTTTGCTTCATATTAAGTGTAAAGTCAGTTGCTGAGATATTCTCAACGGCGCAGAACTGATTGTAAAAGTCTGTAATAAAGCTTTCTATATGTACCATCTCCTGATTAGTTCTATCACGGCGGTTCAGCTCTAGTACATCGGAAATAATTTGATCCACACGGCGCACATTATCACTAATGATTTGTAGCATACGCTTAGTTGAAGCCGTTGCTTCATCATCTTCCTGTAACAGCTGATTGGCATGACTAATAGAGCTAAGCGGGTTACGGATCTCGTGTGCGATATTAGCAGTTAAGCGGCCTAGCGCAGCTAACTTAACTTGGTGTGACTGCGTTTGCATTTGTGTCCAATCTTCGATA
>CAXIBZ010000062.1:0-8276 GCA_964022105.1 uncultured Methylophilaceae bacterium | reverse complement strand
CAGAATACTATTATCGTTGGCGAACATGAATATATAGCTAGCTTAGACACTGTTATTGGACAAGCAAAACAACGACTGCTTATTTTTGATCAGGATTTATCAACTGGTGATTATAGCAGTATCAAACGTTATCAATTGATACATGATTTTTTGAGCAGAAATACCACTTCAACATTAACCATTATTCTGCACGACACAACGCTCTTTACAACACAATGCCCGCGACTATTTAACTTACTCGCTACATTTGGACATAAAATGACGGTATATGAAACAAATGATCATGCAAAAATAGCAAAAGATTGTTTCGTGTTGGCAGATGACACCAGCTATATCAGACGCTTTCATATAGATCAGTCACGCTTTAAGTTCATGCTCAACGATAAAGAAACCACAGCTAGCTTAAGGAATCGATTTGATGAGTTGCTACAAGAAACGACTCACCCAGTATCGGTAACAAAACTAGGTTTATAGAAATGTTGCTTCGCATCTTAGATAGACACCTATCCGCCTTGATAATCGCACTTAGTGTATGTTGCCTGCTAACACCAAGCGCACAAGCAGAATCAGAACTAAAAATCATTACATTGCAACATCGTTTTGCTGATGACCTGCTACCAACGATAACGCCAATGGTTGGTGAAGATGGAACAGCTACAGGGCTACGTAATCAATTAATTTTACGTACATCGCCAGAGCGTATACGTGAAATCGAAATAATCGTTGAGCAATTAGACACTGCAAGAGAAAACCGCAGAATTACAGTTAATCGAGATGCAAATCAAAACAGCCAAAGTAGCCGTATCGACGCAAATGGAAGAGTGCAAATTGGACAGGTAACAATAGGTAATAACAGGCGAACTCAACCGAATAACGCTAACATCAACATAGAAAAAACAACAAGGACAACACAACAATCAAGTAGTCAATTCTTGAATGTACTAGATGGTGAACGTGCTTTTATTCGTGTTGGCCAATATGTCCCATTTACACAGGAATGGATCGTATTAACCAGCCGCTTCACGCAAGTAGAACAGTTCACTGATTGGCAAGAGATAAGTACTGGTTTTGCTGTCAGACCACGCACAATAGGTAATCAGGTAGAACTAGAAATTACACCTCGGATTGCCAGACTAAACACACAAGGCACTATTGACTTTGAGGAGTTAACCACGACATTACACGTGCAGCTGGGAGAATGGGTTGATATAAGCAGTACCATGCAAAACAATGATGAAGTAAGTCGCAAGATTTTAGGAGTTAGCAGCAACGCATCAAGCAAGCAAAGCGGACTGACAATTAAAGTAGACTAAATCACTTTGTACACTTTTATTACAAAACAGTCACAATTGCTCACGAATATCTATTAAAGTTACTGATAAAATTGCATTCTGTACAATTTGGCAATTTAAATTTAATAATGAGATACTCGGTAAATACGCTTCTAATCATTCTTTTCACTCTAATACTTACAGCATGTAGCCAACAACCCTCAGAAGAGGCATCTATGTCTAAAGAAAACTTAATTGATGCAGTTGAAGCTAACGCTGAGATAGCACCAGCCAAGGCAATGGAAGAAATGAAACTTGAGGTTGAAGAAACTGCTGATGAGATAACCGAAGAGATACCATTAGTAGCGCCCGACCAAACATCGGCAAGTGAATAAATTTATTGTACTATTACCTGCTGTATCACCCAGGATAACGTTATCTTATAGTAGTGATATCTAAGCACAAACACGCCAGGAAAACCCATCATTTTGTGTAGCAATGCCTATCCAATCTGGCTCACAGTTTAATACACGACTTAATGCATTTTTTGCGAGTGCCTGCGTATTATTCTTTGCACTCAGATGTGCAGCAATAATATGTTTTAACTGACTGGTATCAAGTTTTGACAATAGCTGTGCGGCGCTTTCATTGTCCAAATGTCCCAAGCCACCACCAACTCGTTTTTTTAACGCGTAGCTGTATGGACCATTCTCAAGCATAGTCAAATCATGGTTACACTCGAGCACCAATGCATCACAACCATTCAACATCAATTCAATGTGTGGCGTTGTAGCGCCTACATCTGTTAATACGCCCAATTTACATTGGCCATTACTAAAAACAAACTGTGTAGGCTCTCTTGCATCGTGCGGTACTGGGAAAGGCGTAATCTCGATGTCATTAATGACAAATGCGGTATGGCTATCCAACACATTCACTTGCACTGTTGGTAAATTAGACATGTATCGTTCTGACATCACACGTGTACCGTGTGAAAGCCAGACGGGTATATTAAGTTTTTCTGCTAGCTTAAAGGCACCCTTGGCATGGTCATCATGCTCGTGCGTGACCAATATCCCTGTTAAGTCTTCGGGTAATAAACCAAGGCGCGCCAATCTTGCATTAGTTTCCTTAACACTAAAACCACAATCTAAGAGCAAGCGAGTGGATGCTTGCTCTATGATCATACAGTTGCCTGAACTGCCGCTACCCAATGAAGCAAAGCGCATTGCAGCGGTTATTTCAGTTGATTATAGAGTAGTGAAATAATCCGATTAGCCGTCGTTGATGGATTAGGATTACCTTCATTATCAACAATATTCACTTTCGTCCCACTGTCAATTTCAGAAACATAGATATTATATTTCTTCGAAGGATCTGTGGTCTCGTCTTTACCTTTCCAGAATTTCAGCTTGTCTAGGACGGTATCTTCTTCTTTTGGTTTAGATTTGTTTTCTATTTCTTCTTCATCATCTCGCCAGAATGCCAACGTATCAAGTAAGCCTTTTTTCTCTTTTGGCCCTGTATCGAGTTCAACATCGGCATAACGAACATAAAACATACCTTTTGAACGATCTTTATCTTCAACAACAAAACCTACGCGATCAAGTGCTAAACCAACACGACGCCAACCGCGTGCATAATTATCTTTTAGCTTCAATGTTACGCTCTGATCTGCTTCTTTGACGACTTCAGCACGCACCTCTTTGACTGGATTATTGGTAATTTGTCTTGCTTCATCATCAGCAACACCCAGTTTAACCATCAAACGACGTAAAAGCTCTTTATCTAAATCTTCTTCGAACTGATCCACTTTAACGTCATTTTTCTTATTTGCATCCACACGATAGCCAAGGTCAATTTCACCCAACTGCGTTTGAACCTTTTGCTTACCATCATCAGGGCCACCAGGTACTGTACGATGTGTTATATAGATTTCAGTTGTACCTTTTTCTTCACCACGCTCTAAACGGGTTCGGAATTTACGTCGATCGGCTAGACCAGAAAGATTGTCTAACCATTTATCAAAACGCTCACCATATCCTCTGGTATCTTCCTCTACTTTAATCTTATCTGCGCGCACCCACTCAGTTTCCATCACACCTGTCTCAGCATTTTCTACCCGGACCGCAAAGCCTTGATCTAACCAAAACTCACGCACAACAGGCCATACTTTTTCAGCAGGCGCATCAACAACTAGCCAGCGCTGCGCACCTGCTTTTTCCATCCGTACACCGTCAGGATTCTTTAATACTTGCTCTACGCCTGGCTCTTGACCTTCCTGCTGCTGGCTATATTCTGAGTAGCTGGTTGCACCCCCAGGCACATTGTAGGCGTCACTGGAAGTAGCAGAGGTAAGATCTGGAGGCACTTCCAATGGGCGAGCAGTTCCGCCGCCTTTTTTATAATCTGAACTGTTATCAATAAAAGGAATTGAAAAACCACATGCACTTAACAAAAAAGTTAATAAACTGATTCCTGCTATCTTCTGTAAAACATTTTTTCTCATGTATCTCACCATCTTTAGTTTATCCCTGCCGCTTTCATCGCTGAACGTAAATCATCATGGTAACGGGCTGAGCAATTAACAAGCGGCAAACGAATACCAGACTTAATTAACCCCATTTCTTGTAATATCCATTTCACTGGGATAGGATTTGCTTCAACAAAAAGTTTTTGGTGTAACCCAAACAATTTTGCGTTTATTTTACATGCTTCTGCCACCTGCCCAGATCTGGCAGCGACATACATATCATGCATTTGTTTTGGTGCAATATTAGCGGTGACTGAAATAACACCATGCCCTCCTAGCAACATCAATGCCAAACCAGTAGCATCATCACCGCTGTATATGGCAAAGTCTTTAGGTGCGCGCAATATTAAATCTGTACCGCGCTCTATACTGCCAGTTGCATCTTTAATCCCAACAATGTTATCAACTTGCGCCAACCTAAGCGCAGTATCATTGCCCAAATCGCAACCCGTACGACCTGGTACATTATATAAAATCTGTGGAATATCCACTGCTTTCGCTACTGCGGCAAAATGCTGGTACAAACCCTCTTGCGTTGGCTTATTGTAATAGGGTGCTACAAGCAAGCAGGCATCAGCCCCTAGTGATTTCGCTTTTTCTGTTAGCTCTATCGCTTCTTTTGTTGAATTTGCACCTGTTCCGGCAATAACCGGTGTACGCCCTGCAGTATGGTTTACCGCCGTTTCTATTAATAAATGATGCTCATCAAAATCAACGGTAGGCGCCTCGCCAGAGGTCCCAACAATGACGATACCGTCTGTGCCCGCATCAACATGAAAATCGATTAACTGGCGTAGCGCCTCTAGATCTAAACGACCATCTTCAAACATAGGGGTGACTATTGCCACCATACTGCCTTGCAACATATTAAAACCTACTCATTTTAAACAACGCACATTTTAACTTAAAGTGCACAGATATATATAAAAAGCCTCAGCTTTCCCTCAAAATATCTTCTATATTCCAATACGCTATTAAAATATAATGACATATTCTTTGTCAGCATATAAAAACTTGTTTATATTTTCACTTTTTCAAGGGTTGATGTAAGACAAACATTGGTCATTTTCATCGCATGGCATTCATATTGCCATGCTAAGCAAATACGAAACACGTTATAATCATGCGATTGACTATCAAACGGTAATAGACGGTCCAAAGTTTACAAAACGACAATATGGATTATAAAAGTTATTTCATCATTTTAATCGGCACTGTTTTAGTTAACAACATCGTGCTTGTTAAAATTCTTGGATTATGCCCATTTATGGGGGTTTCAAAGAAACTTGAAGCCTCGATTGGCATGGCTGCTGCAACCGCATTTGTGTTAACAGTTGGCTCTATGTCTAGCTGGGTGATTGATCACTATTTGTTGCAAGCATATGACTTGCAATATTTGCGCACCTTATCTTTTATTGTTGTCATTGCAAGTGTTGTGCAGTTCACACAAATGATTATGGAAAAAAGCTTTCCTGTCTTGTATCAAATGCTGGGGATATTCTTGCCACTGATTACCAGTAATTGTGCTGTATTAGGTATTCCCCTGCTTAACGCACAAACGGACAATGGCTTTATTGAGTCTGCCTTATTTGGATTGGGAGGTGCCGCAGGATTTTCCATGGTGCTGATTTTATTTGCCTCTCTACGTGAGCGTCTAGAAGCCGCCGATGTACCGTCACCTTTTAGAGGGTCAGCTATCGCAATGGTGACAGCCGCTTTAATGAGTTTGGCTTTTATGGGCTTTGCTGGCCTAGATAAATATTAGATGACCCTCTGTAGCAAACCAAAAAGAATTGTCAATTAATATGTTAACCGCTTTATATATCATGCTTGGCCTAGCGCTTTTACTCGGTGCAGCACTTGGTTATGCTGCACTTAAGTTTAAAGTAGAGGGCGACCCGCTTATTGAGCGTATTGATGCTATTTTACCGCAAACTCAGTGTGGCCAATGTGGCTATCCTGGCTGTAAGCCATATGCCACTGCCATTGCAAATGGCGAGGCCGATATCAATCAATGTCCACCTGGAGGAGACGAAGGTGTTCATGCCCTTGCTGACTTACTAGGTGTTGAATATAAGCCATTAAATGAAGAGCATGGCCAAACAAAACCAAAGGCTGTTGCTTTTATTGAGGAAGATTTATGTATTGGCTGCACATTATGCATTCAGGCTTGTCCAGTTGATGCAATTTTGGGGGCAGCTAAACATATGCATACGGTAGTTGCCAGCGAATGTACAGGATGTGAGCTATGCGTCGCGCCTTGTCCTGTTGACTGCATTACGATGGAGCCGATTGAAGAAACACCTGATAACTGGAAATGGAAATATCCGACCATACCAATTAAACCTGTTATAAATTTAAAATGAACGCGCCGATTAACATTGCCAGTCTATTCAAGAAAACGAAAGATATTTTCAGCTTTCATGGTGGCGTACACCCACCAGAAAATAAAACGCAATCTACTCGCTTGCCTATTGGCTCACTAGCACTCCCAGAAAAACTTGTGCTGCCCCTTCGCCAGCATATTGGCACTATTCCTAAAGTCAAAGTTGCAGTGGGCGACTATGTGTTAAAAGGTCAATTGATTGCGGAAGCAGAAGGCAGTGTATCAGCGGCTATTCATGCGCCGACATCTGGCACAATCAAAGCAATTGATAACGCTATCATCCCACACCCATCAGGCTTGCCAGATCAATGCGTAACGATTAGTCCCGATGGAAAAGATACTTGGATAGAGCGTCATCCGCAAGACTGGAAGAATGGTGATATTAACAAGTTAATCGCTAGCTTACGTTTATCTGGGATTGTGGGGCTGGGCGGAGCCACTTTCCCAACGCAGGTTAAATTGCGCAAAAATGGTAAATCAGAAATCCATACTTTAGTTATCAATGCTGCAGAGTGTGAACCATATATCACTTGTGATGACATGTTAATGCGCGAGCGTAACGATCAAATTGTACTTGGCATTCAAGTTGCACAACGTCTGCTAGGGGCGGCTAACGTCGTTGTCGGTATTGAAGATAATAAGCCAGAAGCAATTGAGGCAATGCAAACGGCTACCGCAAACTCTGATATTCAAATCAAGGTTGTCCCTACACTGTATCCTAGTGGAGATGGAAGACGGCTTATTCAATTAGTATTGGGTAAGGAAATTCCTCATAATAAAAGAGCAACAGAAGTAGGTATTCAGGTATTTAATGTTGCAACAGTTGTCGCACTATATCGCTACTATGAGTTTGGCGAGCCGTCTTTAAGTCGAATCGTCTCAATGACCGGCAATGTTGTGCAACCACAAAATTTTGAAGTCTTGTTTGGTACGCCGTTAATGCATTTAGTCCATGCAGCTGGCGGCGCTAAGCCAGATACATCCCATTTTATTATGGGGGGTCCGATGATGGGCTTTAATTTGCCAAGCACAGAGGTTCCTATCACCAAGGCTGCAAACTGTGTCATCGCTGCGTCGCCTACATTATTTGCACCACAACCTCCAGCGATGCCATGTATTCGTTGCGCACGTTGTGCAGATGCATGCCCAGTCAGCTTACAACCGCAGGAGCTTTATTGGTTTGCTAAAGCAGATAACTTTGAAAAAGCACAGGATTACAATTTATTCGATTGCATTGAATGTGGTGCCTGCTCCTATGTTTGTCCGAGTAATATCCCGTTAGTGCAATACTACCGATACGCAAAAAGTGAAATTATTGCACTCGACAAGGCGAAAGAAGCAGCCAACCTTGCGCGCGAACGCAATGAGTTTAGACTTGCACGTATTGAACGTGAAAAAGAAGAACGTGCTGCAAAACATGCCGCCCGTGCACAAGGTGCTAAATCAGCTAAGGCTGAAGAAAACAAAAATGCACCAGCCTCAGATAAGCAAGCAGCAATTGCAGCTGCTATAGAACGTGCAAAAGCGCAAAAAGCTGCTGGTAATGTGACACCAAAAAACACATCAGAAATTAGCCCCCAAACAAAAGCTGAAATTGAGGCGATAGACAAGCGAAGAGCAAAAGCAGGCCTTTCTGATGATAAACCATTAACGACAGATGCCGAAAAGCAAGCGAAAATAGATGCTGCTATTGCACGCGCGAAAGCACAAAAAGCTGCTGCAGGTAAAGCGGATGCGAATAGTGCTAAACCAGAGATTAAGCAGCCTGTTGCAGATGCAGAAAAGCAGGCAAAAATTGATGCGGCAATCAAGCGTGCAAAAACGTTGAAGGCAGCTACAGCAAAACCACCGACGAGTGATGTTAATAGCAAACCTGTTGCAGATGCCGAAAAACAAGCTAAAATCGACGCCGCTATTGCACGTGCGAAAGCACAAAAAGAGGCAGTTTTGAAAGCCAAAGAGCAACAAACTAAAGAAGATTAATTAAGGGATATTTTTGGACCGTTCACCCTACATTGCTAATGCACCATCTGTTAGTAACATTATGTTTAAAGTGCTGGTTGCGCTTATTCCTGGCATTGCTGTC
>CAXIBZ010000061.1:0-8455 GCA_964022105.1 uncultured Methylophilaceae bacterium | reverse complement strand
TTAGCTTTATAACGCGCGATATTATCTGGGGTACAACGACATTTATTATTATAGTGTCCCAAATAACCACATGGGCATGGGTTCATTGCAGCAATCAGTTGAAACTTTGCTGGAAAATCTGCCTGTCTTGCTGCGCGCGAAATCGTAATTTGCCCGCTCTCAAGCGGTTCTCGCAACACTTCCAGTACTTTGCGATCGAACTCAGGCAACTCATCTAGGAACAAGACGCCATGATGGGCGAGAGAAATCTCGCCAGGTCTTGGTACACTGCCACCACCAACCAAGGCAACACCAGAAGCAGTATGATGCGGCGCTCTAAAGTTTCTTCGCTTCCAATCAGTTAGTTTATAACTGCCATTTAAAGACTGTATCGCGGCACTTTCTAATGCTTCTTCTTCCGTCATGCTTGGTAAAATGCCAGCAAACCGTGATGCCAACATACTTTTACCAGTACCTGGTGGCCCACTCATTAAGATACTATGCCCACCAGCAGCTGCAATGATTAATGCACGTTTGGCTTGGTTTTGTCCTTTTACTTCATTAAAGTCTGGATAATCCAGAACCTGCTCAGCTGTTTCACTTTGATACGATGGAATAGCAGTATGTCCATTTAAGTGTGCACAAACTTCTAATAAAGAATTAGCTGGATGAATCGTTGCATCTTTGACTAAGCTCGCCTCTTCTGCGCTTTGCTTGGGTAAAATAAAGGCACGTTGCTTTTGATTGCTATGATGCACCATATGATATGTCATGGCCAATGCGCCGCGTATGGGCCTTAACTCGCCAGTTAATGCCAATTCCCCTGCAATCTCATATTGATGTAACTGATCTTTGGGGATTTGACCGCTGGCCGCTAATATACCCAATGCAATGGGTAAATCATATCGGCCACTTTCTTTGGGTAGATCCGCTGGGGCAAGATTAACAGTTATGCGCTTTGCTGGAAATTCGAATTGTGATGTTTGTATCGCCGCTCGGACGCGGTCTTTACTTTCTTTGACTTCCGCTTCTGGCAAACCGACGATGGTAAATGCTGGTAAACCGTTGGCCAAATGTACTTCTACGACTACCTCAGGTGCATCCATGCCACTTAAGGCACGGCTATATAATACGGCTAGATTCATTATTATTCATTGTTATTTGTCTTTTAACAATGATTCTAACTCAGCTAACCTTTCTTCGCATACTGTTAATTGTTCACGTGTGTTGCGTAGCACCTCAGCTTGCACATCAAACTCTTCCCTTGAAACAAGCTCCATTTTGGTGAACACGCCCTGAAGTAGTGCATGAATATTTTTTTCTGCATCACCTAGCGGTGAGTCTTCCATTATCTGTTTGATTTTACTAGATAAATCTTTTAGTAATTGAGAGTTCAACATATCGCTTCCTCGTTTAATTAGGTGCATTTTACCAGTTCTTACTTTAAATATTAAATAAATTATTTTCTATTAATTTTCTCAACCTATTGTTTTATATATGTTTTTTTGTTGGCATAGCAATTGCTTACAAGCCAAGAGTATTTTTTTAAATACCGTTGCAATAAATTTATAAATTAGATTAAGGGGAATACGATGCGTAAAACGCTTTTATCAGTTGCCGTATTAGGCGCACTCACTTTACCTGCAGTTTCATTTGCAGAAGAGGCACCAGCTGAAGCGCCTGCTTCAGATTGGTCATTCAGTGCTAACGTGGCATACACTTCTGACTATTATGTACGTGGTCTATCACAAAACTTCCACAAGCCAGCACTACAAGGTGGCTTTGATGTTGAGCACAGCAGTGGTTTTTATGCTGGTACTTGGGCATCAAACGTGTCACCAAATACGTTTCCAGATGCTTCATTGGAAATTGATTACTATGCAGGTTATGGTAACGAAATCGGTGAAACTGGTATTGGGTACTCTGTAGGTGTGATTGCCTACACCTACCCAGGTGGAAACTGGGGTGATTGTGGTAACGGAGCTGTTACTGGTGGTGGTTGCTCAAATGGTGCGGGCACAGCGCCAGCTGATGACAATTCATGGAATACATATGAGGCAAACTTTGGTCTTTCATACAGCTATTTCAGCGCACAGATTTCTACCACATTAGGTAACTGGTTTGGTGTTGATAAAGACACAGGCTACGATGATGATACAAAATTCTCTACATATGTTGAGTTAAACGCTGAATACCCATTTGGTAATGGTTGGAGCTTGATTGGTCACGTTGGTCACTTAAATGTTGGTGCAGAAATTGACCCTAGAAATACCGCTTATCTTCAAGGTGGTGGTTATAACGGTGAAAGAGATCTTGACTATACTGATTACAAAGTCGCGATTGCAAAATCGTTCTCACTTGCAGGCTCTGAAGGTTGGGCAGCTGAGTTAGCTTATGTGGGTGCAAACGACTCAGGTTACTGGCAAGAAGATGGCTGGGGCGGTTCAAGCTTCAACGGCAGAACTGAAACAGCTGATTTAACTGATGATCGCTTCACATTTACAGTAAGTCGTTCATTCTAAGCAAGAAACCTAAAGATGATCGGTAAGTTAATAAATACACTTACCGATCATATTTTCAACATTTCCTCCAGGGGGTAAAAATGAAATTTATATCCGCAATAATTAAGCCATTCAAGCTTGATGAGGTGCGTGAATCTTTGTCCGCCATTGGCGTGCAAGGTATCACAGTGACAGAAGTAAAAGGATTTGGTCGCCAAAAAGGCCATACAGAGCTTTATCGCGGTGCAGAGTATGTGGTTGATTTTCTGCCTAAAGTGAAGATTGAAATTGCGATTACTGATGAGATTGTAGACCAAGTTGTTGATGCAATCGAGAAAGCCGCTTCAACTGGCAAAATTGGTGATGGCAAGATCTTTGTCTATAACTTAGAGCAAGTTTACCGTATCCGTACTGGTGAAACTGGCGCTGAAGCACTATAAGGGGTAATCAAATGAAAAAATTATTATCAATATTATCGCTTGTTGCCTTTATGGGTGCAGGTGCAATAGCAACAAGCAGCATCAGCTATGCAGACGACATGGTAGAAGCGGCAGAAGAAATGACTGAAGCAGTCGATACAGCAATGGAAACAGCAACAGAAGAAGTTGAAGCAGCAGCGACTGAAGTGGAAGCGACAGTAGATGAGGCAGCACCAGCTGAAGCGACAGCAGAAGAAGCGGCACCAGAAGTTGCGCCAACGGTAGACAAAGGTGACACGACATGGATGATGGTAGCGACATTACTCGTTATCCTAATGACAGTACCAGGTTTGGCATTATTCTACGGCGGATTAGTTCGCAGCAAGAATATGCTATCTATCTTAATGCAAGTATTAGTTGTCTTTTCACTGATTTCAGTGGCATGGGCAGTTTATGGTTACAGCTTGGCATTTGGTAGTGGTGAAGGTCTAATTATTGGTGACCTAGGTAAACTATTCCTCAAAGGCGTCTCTATGGATTCACTCGCAGCAACCTTTACTGATGGTGTGATGATTCCAGAAATGATTTTCATTGCTTTCCAATGTACTTTTGCTGGTATCACTTGTGCACTGATTGTGGGTTCTTTCGCAGAGCGTACTAAATTTAGCGCTGTATTACTATTTACATTGCTATGGTTCACATTCAGTTACATCCCTATCGCACACATGGTCTGGGGTACAGGCGGTTACTTGTTAGACGCTGGTGCACTTGACTTTGCTGGTGGTACTGTTGTACACATCAATGCAGCGATGGCAGGTTTAGTTGGTGCCTACGTAATTGGTAAGCGTATTGGTTACGGTAAAGAAAACTTTGCGCCTCATTCTTTAACCATGACAATGGTTGGTGCTTCATTACTATGGGTAGGATGGTTTGGCTTTAACGCAGGTTCCAACCTAGAAGCAACTGGTGGTGCTGGTTTAGCATTCATCAATACCCTACTAGCAACAGCTGCTGCTGTATTGGCTTGGTCACTTGGTGAAGCATTAACAAGAGGCAAAGCTTCAATGTTAGGTGCAGCTTCTGGTGCTGTAGCAGGTTTAGTTGCCATTACGCCGGCTTGTGGTTCAGTAGGTCCTATGGGTGCGATTATCGTTGGTTTAGCTGGCGGTTTCTTGTGCTTATGGGGTGTAACTGGTCTTAAGAAAATGCTTGGTGCAGATGACTCACTAGACGTATTTGGTGTGCATGGTGTAGGTGGTATTGTTGGTGCGTTGTTAACTGGCGTATTTACTGCACCTAGCCTAGGTGGCACTGGTGGCGATGATTTCTCAATCGCATCACAAGTGTTAATCCAAGCTGAAGGCGTTATTATCACAATCGTATGGTCTGGTGTAGTTGCTTACATCTGCTATAAAATTGTGGATATGGTCGTGGGCTTACGTGTCTCAGAAGAGGCTGAACGTGAAGGTCTTGACACTTCATCACACGGTGAGCGTGCCTACACAATGTAACATGGCATTAACACAAATGGTGTAATATAGAACGGCCCGTATGACGGGCCGTTTTTTTAGCAAGGAACTTTTACTACTAAATATTGTTTAATACTGCGGGTATTATTACCCATAATGCTAAGCAACAGCTAATCTAATTATATGAATAAACAAAGCAAATTTTCACCACACGAAAGATTATCCAAGCTTATTAAAAGTGAAAAAGATGATTTATTCATTCTGTTTTATCTAATCATCGGCTATAGCCTGCTCAATATCGCCACACCGGTTGCGGTACAAACATTAGTCAATAATGTCACAATGGGCGGTGTTATCGAGCCACTCATTGTGATTTCAATTATCCTATTTGCTCTACTAATACTATCTGGCTTGTTATTTGTGTTGGAAACATATGTTGTAGAACTAATTCAACGTAGACTATTTGTCAGCACAGCAATGCAAGTTGCACATAAAACCCAAGGTGCAATTATTCGTATTTATGACAATGCTAATCCAGTTGAACTGGTTAATCGTTTTTTTGATATCACTACCATTCAGAAATCCGCTGCCGTGCTTTTAACCGTTGGATTTATTGCTGCCATTCAAATTGTCATAGGTAGCATCATATTAGTGTTCTACAGCTTTTATTTCGCTGTCATAGTAATTTTATTATTGCTGTTTTTTTGGTTTATTCTAGCTGTACTAGGGAGGAATGCTACTAAAACCGCTATCGAAGAATCTGCAGCTAAATATGCAACAGCTGCTTGGCTTGAGTCCATTGCGGGTAACTTTTATTTGTTTAAATTTTATAACGGTTTACATCGTGCGGAATCAATCACGAATAAATTGGCAAATCATTATCTAACGAAGCGTGCCGCCCATTTTTCACACTTACTATCACAAACATTTGGTGCAGTGATATTTTATGCGTTCATTGGAACGGCAATGTTGGTGACAGCTGGTTTATTAGTTATCAATGGCCAGATTAACCTTGGTCAGTTCGTTGCTGCCGAACTTATCTTTTTTGGACTATTAGGAGCCTTTGTTCGATTGGTGAGCAAGCTTGGCGATTACTATGACATTCTGGCTGGTCTAGACAAAATAGGCATTTTAGACGATCTGCCACAAGAAGAAATCAAAGATAACTATGCAATATTAGATAGTTTGGAAACTTTAACTGCTAATGCGGTTAGTTTTGCTTATTCAGAACGTGTGCATCCTATCCAGAATATAAACTTCGATCTGACAAAAGGTAGCAGCCTAGCGATTATGGGTATATCTGGCAGTGGTAAATCAACCATTGTTGATTTAATTACTGGTCTACGGCAGCCAATTCAAGGCCAAATTGAATTTAATGGTGTTGATTTACGTCAGGTCAATCGACAATCCCTGCGGGCGAAAATCGGTATAGCAACCAAAGTTGAAGTTGTCGAAGGCAGTATTCTGGAAAACATACAACTGGGCAATACGGATATCTCAATGCATCAAATTAACGAAGTACTTAAAGAGCTGCATTTAATTGATGATATTGCTAAATTAGAACATGGCATGGATACAAAATTGACAGGTTTTGGTGCACCATTGTCCACAACACAGTTACAAAGACTGATGTTAGTACGCGCAATTGTGACCGATCCTGAGTTACTGATTATTGATGGCATCATTGATAATTTAAATTCAGAACAAACTAAATTTGTGATTGATTATTTTAATAAACGAAAAAATGATTGGATGTTGTTACTCACTACGCGTTCTAAAGAAATTGCAGCCCAGTTTGACCAACAACTTATCCTATCTGATTTAATGGGCAAAGCATAATGAGTCAGCAAATTAATTCTCAACATGACGCATTAGCGGCTGCGCGCACTCCAGCGTTTGTTAAACGCTATGCACGGTTTTTAGCGATTGCTTTTTTTGTATTACCTTTGCTATCGCTATTTTTACCTTGGCGGCAAAACGTCAATGCGACTGGTCAAGTAACCGCGTTTTCGCCTACTGAACGTATACAAAGTATTGATGCGCCTGTTAGTGGTGTTATCAGTAAATGGAATGTTCAAGAAGGGACTTACGTTAAAAAGGGTGATGTATTACTTGAAATAAGCGATATTGATCCACTTTTTAGAGAACGTTTAGCAGCGCAGCGTGACAATCAACAGGCAAAGTTGGATGCAAAACGAGATGAATTAAAATCTTATGAAATACAACAACAAAACTTAATCTCATCAAGAGACGCAAAAATTTCTGCAGCGCAATTTAAATTAGATGTTGCACAACAGAAAACCTTATCCGCATCTGAATCCCTAAGTGCAGCGCAAGCGACACTTGATACGGCTGAATTTCAAACCAATCGCTTACAGCGTTTATATAAAGATGGTCTGGTGTCTAAAAGAGATGTTGAAGTTGCTGAGCGTGACTTTATTCTAGCTAAACGTAGCTTCAACAGTGCACAAGCCAATCTTAATTCTGCTAAAGCAGAGGCGAACTCTGCCTCGGCAGAAATTAGACAAATCAGAGCAGATACGCAGGCTTCACTTGATGCTAGCAGTGCCTTGATTAACAAAATCAAGGGTGAGCTCGCAGACAGTGAAAATAGTCTGACCAGTTCCGAAATCAGTCTATCAAGGCAAAATATGCAAGTAGTAATAGCTCCGAGAGACGGTGTTATTCATAGACTACCGATCAACTCGCAATCTCAAGTCATCTCACAAGGGCAGCCACTTTTAGTTATTGTCCCCAATACTGATTCGCGGGCTGTAGAGGTATGGGTTGATGGTCGTGACGCGATGTTAATCGCAAAGGGCAGTGAAGTAAGACTGGCGTTTGAGGGTTGGCCTGCCATTCAAGTTTCTGGCTGGCCAAACACTAGCATTGGCACTTTTAATGGCAAAGTGGCTTTTGTTGACCCAACGGACAACGGTGTTGGCAATTTTCGTGTGATGATTTTACCTGACGATGATGAACGTGATTGGCCCTCAGCCGCTATGCTGCGTCAAGGCGTTAACGCTAGAGCATGGATTTTACTGCAAAAAGTATCCATTGGTTATGAGCTATGGCGGATTGTAAATGGCTTCCCTGCCAGGTTGCCACAAGAAGCTTCTAGTAATTTAAAGAATGCACCTATGGGTAATAAATGATAGCCATTCTGAAACGTTTTGCATTTTTCACTCCCTTCATTTTCCTGTTTTTTACTGATGCTATTGCAGCAGAAGAAAATAAGAAGGCAGAAGTCCGTCTAAAAAGGGATGAGTCACTTAAGATAGAGGACTACTCCAATGCGCCAGCTAAATCATTAAAGGAAGCAATTGAGGAAAACCAAGCGCAAACATACCAAACCAATCCTAAGCTAAACCTTGATCTCAAAAATGTATTAAAACCATATGATCATCCTGAAGATGCGAACGTAATAGACCTCAATTTATCTGATGCCAACAAGGCCAATCAAACGACATTAGCCGATTTAAGGATCAAGGCATTAAAAAATAACCTGAATATACAAGTTGCTAAAATTGACCCTGAAATTGCAGCGAGTGATTTACGCAGAGAAGAAGCAAAGTTTGACCAAATTTTTTATGTTTATGCCAAATATAAAGAAACCGACTATCCAAAGCAGTCATCAGATTATGTCGAATTTAAATCTACAAACCCAAATCTGGACAAGCAGCAAGTCAAACTCGATCAATTAGAACAGGAGATTAACGGATTTGACGTAGAAACTGGGATTAAAGTACCTTTACGGACTGGTGGAACAGTAACATTAAGCACGCCACTCAACAATAAAGATACTTCACGCAAAGGTGGTCAGTTCGATAGTGAGCAATATCAAAGTGCATTACGTTTTTCATTCAGTCAACCTCTTCTACGCAATGCTGGCAGAGACGTTAACGAAGCAAGTATTCGTATTGCAGGTTATGAACAACAAGCAGCAACTTTAAATACTCGATTGCAAAGTATACGCATTATCGCAATGGTCGATAAAGCCTACTGGAAGCTATATGAAAGTTGGGGACAATTAGACGTAAGACGTCAACAATATGAATATGCGCAACAAAACTTACAAATGGTCAAA
>CAXIBZ010000060.1:0-8497 GCA_964022105.1 uncultured Methylophilaceae bacterium | reverse complement strand
GAGCTCTCAGCGGTAGAGGAGGTAGAGAATGAGAATCAACTCCCTGTCTGCGTTATTGCTAATTTGAGCGATTTGCTCAATTACATACAGCAAAAACCAGAGCTGGCACACACATTGCTTAAAGTCCAAGCCTATAGGGAAAAATATGGAAGATAAGGATAATGTTGAAAATAATGCGTCTAATTTCACCTGTACTATTCATTTGCTTAGTATTTAGTGCAGAAGCATTAGCTGACAAACGTATTTTGAAATGGGTTGATAATCAGGGCGTCACCCATTATGGCGACCAGTTACCACCTACAGCAGCAGGTAAAAGCAATCAGGTCATTAATAAACAGGGTGTTGTTGTTCAACGTAACAATCAACCAGCTAAAAATGAAACACAACAAGAAGCCAATCAAGAGAAATTGGAACAAGAGCGTAAAGATAGCGTGCTGCTAGCCTCTTACACTACTGCGGATGAAATCGATCTAGCGCGCAAACGCAATTTGGAAATGGAGAATGCAACAATTGATGCACTCAAATCACAGAAGGCAAATGTTGACGATAGACTCAATCGCAATATTGCCAGTGCTCAAGCATTTGTGGATAAAAAACAAGCTGTGCCTGATTATTTAAAAGAAGAAATCAGTATTGCCAAAACAGAGTCAGAAAAATTTGACAAAAAAATTGCGCATCACCAGCAAATACTAGAAAAAATTAACCAACAATATGATGCTGAAAAAGCGAGGTTTATTGCTTTAAAAAACAAGAAAAACTAACTCAGCTTTTTCTTTAAAAGAGCATTCACTTGCGCGGGATTGGCCTTACCTTTTGAAGCCTTCATCGTTTGTCCCACTAATGCATTAAACGCCTTTTCCTTGCCTGCTTTGTATTCTTCCACCATGGCTTGATTGGCCACCAGAACCTCATTAATAATAACTTCAATCGCACCAGTATCAGACACTTGTTTTAGCCCTTTGTTTTCAATAATAGCATCGACATCATCATCGCCTGACCACATTATTTCAAATACCTGCTTAGCAGCATTATTGGATATGGTTCCATCCGAAATTCGTTTGATTAATTGCGCCAACACTGACGCATCAATTGGTAAATCTGTAATGCTTCTTTCTTCCGTATTGAGCTTAGCCGTAATGCTGCCCATTACCCAATTAGCAGCCAGCTTGGCATCGCCACCTGCATTAATCACTCGCTCAAAGTAATCTGCAACGTCTTTACTTGCCGTCAATGTGGCTGCATCATAAGCTGAAAGTGCATACTCACTCTCAAACCTCGTTTTCATTGCCTCTGGCAACTCTGGCATTGTTGCCATTACAGCAGCTTTATCTTCTTCCGTTACTTCTAAAGGCAATAAATCTGGGTCGGGAAAATAACGATAATCGTTCGCCTCTTCCTTACTACGCATCGCACGCGTTTCACCCGTATCAGGATTAAACAGCACCGTGGCTTGTTCTATCTTGCCACCATCCTCAAGCGTCTCAATCTGCCATTGCGTTTCATAAGCAATTGCTTGTTGCATAAATTTAAAAGAGTTGAGGTTTTTAATTTCTCGGCGTGTACCAAGCGCTGTGGTACCTTTTGGCCGAACAGACACATTGACATCGCATCGGAAGCTACCTTCCTGCATATTGCCATCACAAATGCCTATCCATTGCACCAATTCATGTAGTTTTTTTGCATAAGCCACGGCTTCTGCTGCTGATCGCATATCAGGTTCAGTGACAATCTCTAGTAAAGGTGTTCCAGCACGGTTTAAATCAATTCCGCTCATCCCTTCAACTGCACCATGCACAGACTTACCTGCATCCTCTTCCAAATGGGCGCGCGTAATATTAACCACTTTCTCATAAGCTGCTGATTTTCCATCTGCAGGCACTTGTATTGTTACTTTCCCTTTACCCACTACTGGCAGCTCAAATTGACTGATTTGATAGCCTTTTGGTAAATCAGGATAAAAATAATTTTTCCGGGCAAATACAGAACGTGGCGCTATCTCAGCATCAACAGCCAAACCAAATTTAATCGCACACTGCACGGCTTCTTTGTTCAAAACGGGCAGCACACCCGGTAATGCAATGCTGACTTCGCAAGCTTGTGTATTAGGCTCAGCACCATAAGCGGTTGAAGCTCCACTAAAAATTTTTGTTTTTGTTTTGAGTTGCGCATGCGTCTCCAACCCAATGACGACTTCCCACTCCATCATTCAATTCCTTTTGGCATCTTAGTATGCCAATCCGTTACTTGCTGATATGCATGTCCAACATTCAGCATTCTTGCCTCATCAAAATAATTACCAATAATTTGCAAGCCGACAGGCAACCCGTTACTGAAGCCAGCGGGGATACTCATCCCAGGCAAGCCAGCCAAATTCGTTGCTATCGTGTATATGTCTTGCAAGTACATCGAAACTGGGTCGCCTGTTTTTTCACCCGTTTTAAATGCAGTTGATGGTACTGTCGGACCCATAATCATGTCACACTGTTTAAATGCAGTTTTAAAATCATCTGCAATTAAATGACGAATTTGCTGCGCCTTTAGATAGTACGCATCATAATAGCCTGCACTTAATACATAAGTTCCTATGAGAATGCGGCGTTTGACTTCATCACCAAAGCCTTCTGCACGACTTTTCATATACATATCCATCAAGTCATCATATTCGGCTGCTCGGTGTCCGTAGCGCACACCATCATAACGTGAAAGATTACTGGATGCTTCTGCAGGCGCTAATACGTAATAAACAGGAATAGAAAGGCTGGCATTAGGCAATGAAATATCAATAAATTCCGCCCCTAATTTTTTGTACTCTGCAATAGCATCTTGTACCACTTGTTCCACATTTGCATCTAAACCTTCTGCAAAATATTCTTTAGGCAGACCAATTTTTAAACCTGCTAGCGGTTTATTAAGCTCTCGCAAATAATCTTCTTTGGGGTGATTTAAGCTTGTTGAATCTCGCTCATCGAACCCAGCCATCACATTCATCATGAGCGCACAATCTTCTGCTGACTTAGCCATCGGTCCTGCTTGATCCAAACTTGATGCAAAGGCAATCATGCCGTAGCGTGAGACTAAACCATAGGTGGGCTTCAATCCCGTAAATCCACATAACGAGGCGGGCTGACGGATTGAGCCTCCGGTATCAGTTCCCGTTGCTGCTGCACATAAGCGTGCAGCAATGGCTGCAGCTGAGCCGCCACTACTGCCGCCAGGAACACGCTCCCTATCCCACGGATTTTTCACTCCTCCAAAGTAGCTAGTCTCATTTGATGAGCCCATTGCAAACTCATCCATATTTGTTTTACCTAAATTCACCGCACCTACATCATCAAACTGTTGTATAACATGCGCATCATATGGCGCGATAAAATCTTCTAACATTCTGGAGCCGCAGGTCGTTTTCCAACCTTTAGCACAAAAAATATCTTTTTGCGCAAATGGGATACCAGTCAGTGCTTGCGCTTTACCTGCTGCGATCATTGCATCAGCAGCTTTGGCCTGCTGCAAGCTTTTATCTTCATTAATAGTGATATAAGCATTGATTGCAGGGTTGTGTTGTTTAATACGTGCTAAAAAAGTCTGTGTCATTTCTACACTAGACACTTCTTTTTTTGCCAACATTTGGCTTAAGCTTTTAAGGCTTTTATTAATCATGATTTTCTATTTGGATTGTCAATCTAGTTCTGGAATTTTTATATCTTAACTTAGCTTACTCTATCACTTTAGGTACAAGATAAAGCCCGCTATCAACAGCAGGTGCATTTTCTTGGAACAACGCGCGCTGGTTACTTTCTGTCACAATATCTTCTCGTAACCGTTGCACAACATCTTGCGAATGAGACATCGGTGTTATATCTGTTGTATCGACCGCCTGCATCTCTTCGATAAGCGACAAAATACCTGAAAGCTTAGTGAGTGTTTGCTCTGCTTCTTGATCATTAATTTCTATACGTGCTAAATACGCTAAGCGTTTAATATCAGGGATGTTTAGTGACATAACTTTTTTCTATACTTCTGTTTTTTAACTTTAGTGTAATAAACTTGAATTGCGACTTAATTTTAATCTGAATATACGTTATTATACCTTGATTTTAAAGCACAGCTTATGTGTAACGCATGCATTGTAAGCGCAAACAATAACACACAGGAAAAAAACATATGTTCGGTTCGTTAAGCAGCTATTTTTCTAATGATTTAGCCATTGATTTAGGTACAGCAAACACGTTGATTTATTCGCGTGGCAGAGGCATTGTGCTTGATGAACCATCTGTCGTTGCCATTCGTATCGAAGGTGCAAACGGGAAAAAAGTATTGCTGGCTGTTGGCACAGAAGCTAAAGGCATGTTGGGCAGAGCGCCAGCAAATATCCAGGCAATTCGACCAATGAAAGACGGCGTGATTGCTGACTTTACCGTCACAGAACAAATGCTAAAATTCTTTATTCGTAAAGCGCATGATGCACGATGGTTTTCCCCAAGTCCTCGCATTATCATTTGTGTTCCTGTCGGCTCTACGCAAGTAGAGCGTCGCGCAATTAAAGAGTCTGCTGAGCGTGCGGGCGCAAAACAAGTCTACCTGATTGAAGAGCCGATGGCTGCTGCTATCGGTGCAGAAATGCCAGTTGCTGAAGCAACTGGTTCAATGGTGGTTGATATCGGTGGTGGCACAACAGAAGTTGGCGTGATTTCATTAGGCGGCATTGTCTACGCAAAATCAGAGCGTGTTGGTGGCGATAAGTTCGATCAAGCAATTATTGATTACATCCGTCGGAATTACGGTATGCAAATCTCTGAACCAACCGCTGAAGCTATTAAAAAGAAAATCGGCTCTGCCTTCCCAGGTTCAGAAGTATTAGAAATGGAAGTCACTGGCCGTAACTTGGCAGAAGGCTTACCGCGTAAATTTACAATCTCTAGTAACGAAATTTTAGAGGCGCTCACCGAACCACTGAATGCAATTGTTGGTGCTGTTAAGTCGGCACTAGAACAAACACCGCCAGAACTAGGTGCTGATATTGCCGAGAAAGGTATGGTGATCACTGGTGGTGGCGCATTGTTACGTGATTTAGATCGCCTTCTCATGGAGGAGACTGGGTTGCCTGTGATCGTGGCTGAAGACCCATTAACCTGTGTTGCACGCGGCTGCGGTCGAGCACTTGAAGATATGGATAAACTTGGCAGTGTATTTGCACATGAGTAATGTTCGTTTGCTTCAATTAATTCATCAGCGTCAGCATGCTTAAAGGTGTTCATCAGAAACTAGAGCCCCAACAAACTCCTGCTTTTTTCGTCCGCGGTGCCAGTCCTTTTTCACGCATGGTCTTTTTTTGCGCGTTATCAATTGTGATTATGGCTGCGGACACGCAATTGAACTACTTATCACAAATACGCCAAACATTGTATGGCGCACTGCACCCAATAGAGCGTATTGCTAATATTCCAAGTGAGCTGTTTAGTGATACCTCTAAATATTTTTCTGTACATAACGAACTCGTGCAAGAAAACTATATGCTTAAACAACAAGCATTTGAGCAAAAAGTTAAATTACAAAGACTCAATACATTACAAGCAGAAAACGAGCATTTACGCAGCTTGCTTGGTGGCGACATTCCTATTCATCCATTTGCCATACTGGGTGACATTTCACACACAGGTAGAGATCCTTTTAGAAATGTTGTGATTGTTAATCGAGGAAGCCAGCACAATATTCAGGCAGGGCAAGCCGTGGTCGATTCGAAAGGCGTCATTGGACAAGTCACACGTGTGTATCCATTTAGCTGCGAAGTGACACTGATTACAGACAAAAACCTTTCTATCCCAATACAGGTTGAACGTAATCAGCTGCGTGCCATTGCATTTGGGCAAGGCGGCAACACGCTAGATATCCCTTATTTACCGACCAATGTCGACATCAAAATAGGAGATAAATTGGTCACATCGGGCATCGACGGCATCTATCCAGCGGGGTTAGCAGTCGCAACTGTAACTAAAATTGAGCAAGACCCTGAATCACAGTTTGCCAAAATCATTAGTACGCCAATAGCGCAGGTTAGCCATCACCTTCAACTATTAATTCTGGAGCTGCCCGAATCTAAAGAACCAGAAGTAAAACCTCAGGAAACGGATAACGAAGAACTGTTAGAACAAAACGAGAATAAAAAAGATAAGAAAAGGACTAAACCTCGTGCAAACCCCTAACCGACTATTAGTCTACGCAACGTTCTTCGTTGCGCTACTGTGCCAATTGTTTCCTTGGACAGGTCAAGGAGTGATTTTTCGTCCTGATTTTATGCTGGTTGTGTTGTTGTATTGGCTTTTACGCGCACCGCACCTTTGTCACATTGCGACAGCTTGGGTCGTTGGCATACTGGTTGATTTAGCCACGGGCAGTTTACTGGGGCAACACGCGCTTGCATTTACCTTAACCGCTTACATTGCATTGAGTTTTCAACGCAGATTAGTCCTTTTTACAGTGATACAAATCACTTTTTACGTGTTGGCTTTATTATTTTTTGCTCGACTCGTCATCTTAATTCTTAAGTTGTTCGCTGACAATGATGTGCCAAGCTTGCATTACTTTTGGCCTGTCATTACTGGGATATTGTTATGGCAAGTACTCCGCATCGCATTTGGCTCGCTCGCTCGCCCAAAATCAAATCGTTCGGAATAAACCATAGATGCGATATAGCACAGAACTTAGAAACTATCGTAATGAGTTGCAAAATTTCAAGATACGTTTAGTCGTATTGAGCACAGTTGTGCTTGTTGGTTTCGGGTTGCTTACTGCGCGCTTTTACTTTCTGCAAGTCTTACGCCACAATCACTACCATACATTAGCCGAAAACAATCGTATCTCAATCGTGCCTGTCGCACCAAATCGCGGTCTTATTACTGATAGGAATGGAATCACTATAGCGCATAATTTCTTTGTCTATACATTAGAAATCACCCCGTCAAAAGTTGATAACTTTGATGAAACCATAGCGGAGGTCAGTAAGCTAGTCGAAATATCAAGCAGTGATTTGAAGCGTTTTAACAACTTAAAAGCCCGTAGCCACGAATTCGAATCAATTCCCATACGCACGCATTTAAATGAAATTGAAGCCGCAAAATTTGCAGCCAACCGTTACCGCTTTCCTGGCGTTGAAATTAAATCTAGATTATTTCGCCATTATCCAAATGGGCCATTAGGTGTGCATATTGCTGGCTACATCGGTCGCATCAATGATAGAGACTTGGAACAACTTAAAGAAGATGATGTGCTCTCTAACTACAAAGGGACAGACCATATTGGTAAAAGTGGCATAGAAGAATATTATGAAAAAGAACTACATGGTACAACCGGCTTTCAGCAGGTTGAAATTAATGCCGACGGTAACGCTGTGCGTGTTCTTTCCAGTACAGCCCCTGTATCTGGCAACAACATCACCTTGTCTATAGACCTAAAACTACAAGAAATTGCAGAAAAAGGTTTTGGCGAAAGGCGTGGCGCTTTAGTTGCTATTCAACCGCAAACAGGCGAAGTACTCGCCTTAGTAAGCATGCCTACTTTTAACCCCAACCTTTTTGTAGGGGGAATCGATACGCAAAACTGGCGCTTGTTAAATGACTCTATTGATAAACCACTCATTAATCGGCCTTTACGAGGCGTTTATCCACCAGGTTCGACCTTCAAGCCTTTTGTGGCATTAGCAGGATTAGAAGCAGGTAAACGCAAACCACCTTTTGCCATTAAGGATCCTGGTTACTTCTCATTGCCGAATAGCAGACATCGTTACCGTGACTGGAAGGTAGGCGGGCATGGCTATGTAGATATGCAGCGTGCTATCACGGTATCATGCGATACTTTTTTCTACGGTTTGGCCGTAGAACTAGGCATAGATAAACTAACAGACTTCGTAAGTCACTTTGGCTTTGGCAAAAAAAGTGGCATTGACATTAATGGTGAGAATGGTGGGCTCTTGCCAACACCAGAATGGAAACAACGTCGATTTAAACAGCCTTGGTATATGGGCGAGACTGTGATTGTTGGCATTGGTCAAGGCTACACATTAGTGACGCCGATGCAACTTGCTTATGCCACATCAGTCCTGGCCAACAAAGGGAAAGCCATTAAACCTCATCTTGTTAGGGCAATCACTGATGTCAAATCTGGAAAAGTCATACCGAATACACCCAAAGTGAATGACTATATCCCGCTTGATGATGAAAATCTTGAGATTGTAAAACAAGGTATGCTGGACGTAACCCTGCCAGGGGGAACAGCAGCTAGAGTCGGTGCAAATGCTGGATACAGTATCGCAGCAAAAACAGGAACCGCCCAAGTGATTGGCATTAAACAAAACGAAAAATATGATGAAGAAAATATTGATGAACACCACCGAGACCACGCACTCTTTATTGCTTACGCCCCCGCTGATGATCCAAAAATAGCAATCGCTGCAATTGTAGAAAATGGTGGTCATGGTGGTTCTGCAGCAGGCCCTATTGTCAGG
>CAXIBZ010000059.1:0-8502 GCA_964022105.1 uncultured Methylophilaceae bacterium | reverse complement strand
TGCCTGCCTCATACACTTGACTAACGACTGTTTTTAATTGGAAATAGGCATCTTGTTCATAATTGTTGTAGATGATGGATGATGATTCTGGTGCATGCGCAGGTCTGGGCATCATGAACATAAGCCGATAATGATTAGGATATGCTAAAGAAAAAAGGGAGTAAGTGTGGCCAAAGGTAAGCAAACGCTCAACAGGATCTTCTATGGTCATTACTTCTTTTAATGTTGTTGCTAGCTTTAGCAAATCCGTATCGCAAATTGCTCTGAGTAGTGCTTCTTTATCGACAAAATATAGATAAATAGTCGTCGCAGAATAACCAATACGCTTTGCTATCTCACGCATGGTGACGGCTTCTATGCCTTTATTAACAAACAGGTCACGGGCCGCGTCGATGATAGTTGTGCGTATTTGTTGTTTTTCTGCTTCTGTTTTTAGTTTGGGAGGCATGATTTTTTAGTAATGTTTATAAAGCACTCGCTAATGGCGACAAAAACGCAACAAAACACCCTTAAAAGCACCTGAATATTACATTTTTGCCTGCTATTATCATGATTTAACAATGTTAAGTTAACATCGTCAAGCTGTTTAAAACAATATTGTTTCAGCCTAAAATAAAGCGTGAAAGCTAAAAGTAAAATTGCCTAACTATGCGCGCGTTAAAATCAAGCTGGGATATAGAGTTTATTTAAGTTGATAAGCATCGAGCTTGTACCAAAGTGAACGCTCGCTAATTTCCAGTAGCTTAGCTGCTTTCGCCTTATTACCCTTGGAAGATTCAATCGCTTGAATGATAAGCTTTCTCTCTAATTGTTGCGTATGTGCTGGGATGGATAGGTTGTTTTCTAACTTTAGCTCAGGTTCAGGCATTGAAGCATTCTCTCCAACCATATCATGCGGTAGATGTTGGGGTTCGATAACAGCACCAGCTGATAGAATCGCAGCGCGTTCTAATACATTTTCTAGCTCGCGTACATTACCTGGCCAATCATAATGTTCTAATTGCGATAATGCAGCTTCGCTGATTTGACCACCCCGTTTAGCTATAAAAAAGTGGCTCAACAAGCGAACATCGCCTTGGCGCTCTCTTAAAGCAGGCACATTGAGTTGAAACACATTAAGACGATAGTAGAGATCTTCTCGCAATTTTCCTTCTTTAACTGCCTGCATTGCATCTCGATTGGTCGCTGCTATGATTCTGTTATCCAGCGATATATGTTTATTACTTCCTAATTTTTCTATCACACCTTCTTGCAATGCACGCAGCAGCTTTGCTTGAAGATTAATCGGCATTTCAGTAATCTCATCCAGAAACAACGTACCTTTGTCTGCTAATTCAAATTTACCCGTACGTGCCTTAACTGCTCCAGTAAAGGCGCCTTTTTCATAGCCAAATAACTCTGACTCTAGCATTTCTGCTGGAATTGCCGCACAGTTGACGGCAACGAACAAATTGTTTTTTCTGGGTGAAGCTGCGTGAATCGCTTTAGCAACTAACTCTTTACCTGTTCCTGTCTCACCAGCTATTAATACTGTCGCTTTTTCTGGCGCAACTTGCGCAATCATCTTTTTTAATGCCAGCATCGCTTCGCTGTTACCAACTAAACCCTCAGCTGCAGCTTGTGCTGAAGATTTTAAGTATGTATTTTCTAGCTGGAGGCGTTGTACATCTAACGCTTTTGCGATGGCAACCTCTAATACTTCTAAATCGAATGGTCGTAAAATATAATCTGCCGCACCTGATTTCATGGCTTCAACTGCTGTAGTAATTTCACCTTGTGCTGTCACCATAATAAATGGCATCAACTCGCCGTCTACACGCATCTGCTTTAATAGCTCAAGGCCATTCATGCCTGGCATATGTAAATCACTAACGACCAGATCGACTTGCTCTAGTTTGAGCATCTCAAGAGCCTCTTTGCCATTTGCCGCGGAGAGTGCTTGATAGCCTGCTTGTCGCAGGCTTATCTCCAAAAGGCGCCGCATATTTGGCTCATCATCTACCGCTAAAATTCGTTTTTGTTTATCGATCATGTTGATTTCATTCTTTATTAATACTATGTTGCTGCTTTAATTGGCAGCACTATTGTAAACTGAGCACCATGCATTTGACTGGTTTGATAACTTATTTCACCACTATGCGCTTGTACTATCTGTCTGACCACTGCTAAACCTAAGCCAACCCCTCCAGCACGCTTGGTAAAAAATGGCTCAAAGATTTCTGCTTGATGCTCTGGCGTAATGCCCTCACCATCGTCCATCACTTCAATAATGGCTTGATGACCTTCTTGTCTTAGTAATACTTGTATGTTGCCGTTTTCTGGCAACACTTGTATTGCATTCATGACTAGATTCATAATGACTTGGGTCATTTGGTCCGCATCAACATCTGCCACGACCGCTCTCGTCTGCTCATCAAACATAATATGAATATGCTTGGCTTGTGCCTGCGTTCTTAACATGGCAATCGTGTTACTGATGAGCTGCGTTAAATTAACGGCTGTCAATACTGGTAAACGTGGCCTTGCTGCATCAATAAGCGTAGAGACTAATTTATTTAATCGCTCTGTCTCAGCACTGATAAATGTTAGCACTTCTTTACCTTCCGCAGACATGGACTTCTCTCGCTTCAGTACGTCAGCGGAAGATCGTAAAATCCCAAGCGGCGTTCTTACTTCATGACTCATCGCTGCGGCCATCTCCCCAACAACAGCTAATTTAGCAGCACGCGTTAAGTTGGCCTGAGATTTTGCTAATTCTTCCGTCATGGTTTCAAAAGCAGCGCCTAATTCTCGCACCTCTGGAGGACCAGACTTTGGTGGTTTGCCTTTTGTTTCATGGGCAAATCCTTTAACAAATTCGGTTAACTGCATGAGCGGACGTGAAATCGCTTGTGCAATCGGCCTCACAAGTATTGCAGCTAAAAGTAACGTAGCAGCTAGCAAAGCCAAGAATATGTAACCTAATCGATGCACAGGTGCGACAGCTTCGGAATGTAATTTTTCCACCTGAATCGTCCATTGTGGCATCGGCGAGTTTTGACTAAATCGACTCAACACAGCCATGCCATAGCCAGACTGCACCATCTCCCAATTTGACGTGGCAGCCAGCACCTGTCCCTTGGCATCTAGTAGCGCGGCAGAAGTAGGCTGTTTAATGGCATTGTTTAATGCATCTTTGACAGTATCCCAATTAAATTCCACAACCAATTTACCCATCGGTAAGCTGGTGTTTTCGTCTATTATTTCCTCAGAGATAGCCAATACATTGCCTTCGAGGGATGAGATGTCCAATGAATAACCAGTAATTGTGGTGGTAAACCATTGCGGTCTGTTGGGGTGCTGTTGCCCTATTTGTTGTGGCAAGCTACTGGCAATGATATTCCCTTGTAAATCCTCTACATAGATAGCATGATAAATACTGCCATAACTATGAGCCAAACCGCTTAAAAAATCAGAAAGCCTTTTATCAATGTCACCAATTTTCAGCTCTTGCATAATGGAAAGTTGACTCCACGATTGAACATTGCGCAATCGCTCGAACATCATTCGTTCAATATCGTTTGCAACTGCTGTGCTAAGCGTTTGCATATCGCGCGTGATTTCTTGCTTAAGTACATTTCTGGTTTGATAAAAGCTCAAGAAAGTGACTAACATCGCGGGTAGCAATCCTGCTAGCAAGAACGCTAGCAAGAGTAGTTGTTTAATGCTCAGTTTTTGTAACATTATTATTTCTCTTATCGCGTCAGGAATGAGACAATTCCGTCTGACGTCGTCTCAGGCTGTATGAAAGACGTTATCGATATGAAAATTGAGATTATTATGAAAAAACTTATCATGACACTCGCCAGTGTAGCTAGCCTGCTGTGTCTGTGCAAGCCTGCGCTGGCAGATAGTACAGATAGTTGGCTTGATGGCTTTAATGTTGGTGGTTATTCCAGCGCTGGGCTTACTTTAGAAAGGGATCAAGAGGCGCGAGCGGCGCTGAATGAGGTGAGCTTGTTAGTGACATGGAACGGTGATAGCCGTCTCAGTTTTTTTGGTGAGCTCGAGCTAGAGAACCCCTTATCTTGGAATGATGATAGACAATTCCACACCAAAGAATCTCGCTTTGACCTTGAACGCCTATATTTTGATTACAACATTTCAGAAAAAGTAAACTTTCGCGCTGGACGATTTTTAACGCCTAATAGTCGTTGGAATCTGTTGCATGCAGCGCCACTGGTCTGGACCAGTACGCGCCCTTTAGCGACAATGCGGCTCTTCCCAGAAGGGACCAATGGTGCCATGGTATTTGGGGCGCTTCCTTTTATGGATGGCGCATTTGAATATAAAGTTTTTGCTGAGTTATTAGAAGATCAAGAACAAGATGACGATGAGCTAGAGTTTGAGCATGTCAAAGGCGTACGCTTAAGCTACAAAAAACAATCTGATATTGGCATCTCATTTTTATCCTTCAGAGAAAAAGACCTTGATAACAGCTATCGCATGCTGGGGCTGGATTTTGTTACCCATCTAAGCACGATTGAAATCAGCGGCGAGGCATTTCAACGCTTTGATACCCGTAACAAAGATGGAGGTAGTGGTGCCTATCTACAGTCTGCTATACCGCTAAATCATTTTGGCTTTGATGACTGGTATTGGATTACCCGAGTTGAGACATTACAACGCCCTAACGAAGGCTCAGCCGAACGCTGGCTGATTGGCGCGACTTGGCGCGTCAAACCACAACAATTATTAAAGTTTGAGTTCACTGGCGGCAGCGGTGATCAGCCAGAGTCACCTCGTGGTTTTTTAACTTCATTTGCACTGTTCTTTTAATGCGTAAGATTATTTTTATTTTTACCATTACAAGCATCATGTTGATGTCTGGGTTGGCTTTACCCAAAGAAAGCCAACAAGTCATTGCTGTTGTTGTGTCTGCGGACCAAGATCCTGCCGATCTGAATCTATCCTCAAAGAACCTCAATTTAATTTACTGGCGCAAGCAACTTTTCTGGCCTAAAGGTCTGCCAATAAAGCCCGTTAATTTGCGATCGCAAAACCCTATTAGGATAGCCTTTTCAAAAGCAGTCTTGGGTAGTGCGCCCAACGCGCAAATTGATTATTGGAATGGCCAATACTTTAACGGTATTTTGCCACCGTATTCTGTTAACTCGGAAGAGGCAGTTCTGCGTTATGTATCGAACACCAAAGGCGCTATCGGTTATGTGAATGCATGCACATTAGATAACCGCGTTCACGCCATGCTCTGGATTAATAATGGTACGATAAGTCTAGAGAAACCAGTTTATAGTTGTGAGTAAGCTTTAGCTCTTTTGCTTAGTTATTTTTTCTTTTAGCGTTGCTTGTATATCTAAATTCTCCATTAGCATTTCTTGTTTGTCATAACAGCTCATAGAATCTAATTCGTAAGCAACCAATATGGAGCAAAACAAATCATCATGACTGAGTGGGTAGTCTTGATAAGGTGCGACTTGCTCGCGCTTGTAGTCAAAATGCTCACCTAGCCACAAAATAGCGGGCACATGCGTTTGCGCTTCTGGTGCCATCATATAGGGCGCTGCATGTAAATAAACACCATGTTCACCCAAAGATTCACCATGGTCTGAAACATACAACATGGCGGTTTCGTAATCACCATCATATTTTTTTAAGAACTTAATCACTTCTGATAAAAAATAATCGGTATACAAAATGGCGTTGTCATAACTATTGTCTACTTCTTCTTTAGTACAATTGCGCAATTCACCTGTCATACACATGGGTTGAAAACGAGCAAACTCCTTTGGATAGCGACGATAATACTCAGGGCCGTGATTGCCCATTTGATGTAAGACGATCATGATATCTTTATCCTTTTTTGAGGCAATATAATCGTCTAAGCCACTTAACATACCGATATCTCGACACTCACCTTCACAGATCGGGTTCAGCGATGGACTTTGAAAATCCTGATATTGCACACGAGTCCCAACCCCTTTTGAGTTTGAGTTATTATCACGCCATAAAACTTCAATATCATTATCGTGTAGCACATCCAGTGCATTTTCCTGACTTAATGCTTTGTTTTTATCATAGTCTTTGCGACCCAAAGCTGAAAACATGCAGGGCACAGAAACACCGGTAGACGTTCCGCAAGAGCTAACATTACTGAAGCTCACAACCTTTTCTTTGGCAAGTTGCGGGTTGGTATCGCGTTGATAGCCATTGAGCGAAAAACGGTCCGCACGCGCCGTTTCACCCACGACCAAAATCACTAACTCATGTCTGGAAACCGGGCCGACAAATTTTGCATCTTCTGCTATCTTTTTTACTTCTGTGACCTTTTGTGATGTCATTTGTAGTGAGGCATACTTTATCAAAGAGTAAACTGGGTAAGTTGGATTGGCATAAAAGCGCGTAATTTTATGCTCACGGATAAAGGACGCATAACCAGCAGTAAAGGGTAGTACAACACCGACTAGCGTGATGCTTAATATGATGAGCCACATTAAGCGCTTTTTAAGCTCATTGGATAAACTACTTATTTCTGGCCAATACTTAACGACAAGCCAAGCAGGCACAACACCCAATAGCAGTGTCCTTAAAACCAGACTTAAATTGAATAAGCCTGCGACTTCTTTAGCATCTGTTTGTGTGATGTTATCAATCATGACAACATCCATCAGCACGCCAAAATTATCCATATAATAGGCGGCTTGCGCAGCGAGGATTAATAATGCAGCAACTAACCAGCGGCTTAACCTACCAAAACCCACCAGCATAAAAAACAGCATGGTGAGGATACTAAAAAATACAGTCAAAGAAACGAGAAACGGTAAATTTGCCCAAGTCAGTGGATAAATTTCTACAATGTGCTTAAACAGTGAAACATTAGCGGTAAGCATCACAAATGCACTGACGATTAACGTCGCTGCCATTGGCTCATTAATAGCTGCTATAAAACGATTTTTTGACAAAATAATACCCTTAGAAAACACTATTGTTGATTTGAATGTAAAGATGATTGGCTTATACGAAGCATGATAAAAATAATGGCACTGGCAATCCACATTGACCATAAAGTATGTGATAGAAAATGCGCACCACGCATTTGTTGCACCCAGCCGAGCACAAATCCAACGCTCAAACCTGAGAAAAATATACTCCTTGCCATTCGGGGTCGATGAGGCAGCCAAAATACACAAAAAGCAGCCAGCCATAAGCCTGTGGATGCATGGCCAGCAGGGAAACAATGTCCTGCCTGCATACTGGATGGAATCGCATCCAACAATCTTAAATAAGGTGCTGTGCCACCATAACGCACCTCATCCCATGGGCAATGTAAGGCAGATTGCTGTTTTAATAATGAAATAATGGTAGGTACTAATACTGCGGCAGCTGCTGTAAAGCGTAAGCGTGTCCTTAGCCAACTGGTCATTCCATAAAAATTCACTACCGCATCAGCTAGCACTAGGCTAATTAATGCAAAACCAAACAACATTATGCAGTCCTTGACGTAGACATGCATTAACTGCTGCGCAAACCAAGTACTTTCCCAATTAAAGTGTTTTGTTTGAAAGTCGAAGTAGTAATCAGCCAATACCAAATCAATATTGGTAAATTGATTTAACGCTAGAAGTATCAAGGCCGAAATCAACAAATACAGAAATGGACTTGCAAACAATTTCTTGTAATTGCTTTCTGATAGCTGGATCCATGTTGGAGATGTTTGCTTGCAGAACATTAGGACTATTTTCTTTTTTTTCGCCGTATCGTTTTAATCATTTTTTTTTTTTTTTTACTTAACTTTTTCTCTTGTCGATATGCTTGAAAAAAACGCAGGCGGTCGGTTCTGCTTACATCATTAAGATGACGATGGAAAATACCTATCTCCTTTAAAGACGCTGCTTTTTTAAACCAGCGCTTGCGTGTTTTTTCTAAGTCGATAAAACAGGTTTCAGCTGCTTTGCTGGTGTGCACCTTCACAAATACATGCTTAGGATATAAATTTCCGTGTTGATAGCCATGTGCATGCATGTTACGCATGGTTTCTGCAATACTATGCAATATAGACCGTCGCTCTTGCTTTTCAATGAATGGTAAGGAAAGTGTCTCTAGTGACTGATAACCTTCTAACTCTCTAGTAACCAAAATGCACTGATGTTTTCCATTCACTTTTTTGGATGAAAAGTAGATGACGTCTAACGTTGGAATGCCTAACTTAGCAAACTGTATGATGTTGCTATATTCGCGCTCAAAAGTTGGTCTGTTCGTTAAGCAGTGGCTTAAGCTTCTGTAAAAATGATTTTCTTGGCGTTTGATAAATACATTTTGTTTTTCCTCATCAATAAAAGACAACGATGCTTTGCACACTCCGCTCCAACCACCACGACGGTAGTTAGGTGCTTCATACCACTGATTTTGGTTTAATTTCCAAAGTGACTCTTGACGGACGACATCCGTGCTCTTCTGTTGCTTTTGCAAACTAGGCGTAGATAACTTCATCGTGTTAACCACAGT
>CAXIBZ010000058.1:0-8537 GCA_964022105.1 uncultured Methylophilaceae bacterium | reverse complement strand
CTGGGCTTGTGAAATGTCTGGTTTAATGCCCAAGTCTAAGACTGGAAAATTGGTGACTTGTGTTTGCCCTGCTGGAATACGTTCATTATCTGATAGCTTACCAAGCTTGTTGCCTTTTTTTGCCAGTGCAATTTTACCTGCGATTAACTTCTTCCAATCTGGCATTAGCGCTCCGTTATGCTTGCTTGGATTTAAAGCTATCTAATAATAAAACACCCACGCCCACTGTAATGGCGCTATCGGCTACATTGAATGCTGGCCAATAAAGATCATTCAGATGAAAAGATAAAAAGTCCACCACATAGCCCAATGTAACGCGGTCATATAGGTTACCAATAGCACCGCCTAGCACCAAAGCCAAGCCTAAGCTGAATAGCTTTTCTTGCTGGTGTTTATTGAGCAAATATAAAATAAAGATACTGGCAACAATCGAAACAATGGTGAAGAACCATTTTTGCCAGCCGCCTGCATCCGCCAAAAAGCTAAAGGCTGCACCTTCATTATGGTAACGGACTAAATCAAAAAAAGTGGTGACAGTTAGCTTATCACCCAGCATAAAAGCCTGCTGCACCAAATGCTTGGTATACAAATCGAGCATGATAATGACAAGACTAATTGCCAACCATTGCCACAAAGAACGCTTAAGCATATTGGCGTGACTGGCTGTTGCCAGATAAGTTCTCTACGCAGCGGCTACAGATGGTTGGATGCTCTGCATCCACACCCACATCTTCACGGTAGTGCCAGCAGCGTGCGCATTTCTCATGTTCACTTGGTGTAACGCCAATTTTTTGCTCGGCTTCCGTTGCCACTTGCTGCACAGCAGCCTTAGAGGTAATCATGACAAACCTTAAGTCATCACCTAGACTAGCTAGCGCTTCATATAACGGCGCTGCTACATGGAAAACGACCTCAGCCTGCAAGGATGAGCCTACTTTTCCGGTACCACGCACCACTTCGATTTCCTTAGCGGCTTCTGCACGAATCGCGCGAATCATTTCCCATTTAGCTTTTAAGCTAGTTTCATATTCAGCGTAAGCGACTGGTGTAATCACATCATCTGCGTTAGACCAATCATGCAATATGACAAAGTCTTCCGTTTCAGGGTATAAAGTCTGCCAAATCTCTTCTGCGGTATAGCTCAGCACTGGAGCCATCAACCCCGCTAATACCTGCGTGATTTTAAGCAACACCGTTTGCGCTGCACGGCGGTCATGCGAATCCTTGGCATTGGTATACATGCGGTCTTTAAGAATATCTAAGTAGAACGCACCCAAGTCTTCTGCACAAAAATGCTGTAATGCCTGCCCAACCTTATGCAGCTCAAAGCTTTCATAAGCTGCTTTGCAGGTGTTGGATAAATCGCTCAGCATACCTAAAGCATAGCGGTCTAATTCTAGTAGTTCCTCATAAGGCACCGTATGCGTTTTAACATCAAAATCATCCACATTGGCGAGCAAGAAGCGCAAGGTGTTGCGAATCTTACGGTAACTATCAGCCACGCGTTTTAAAATCTCGTCTGAAATGGTGAGTTCACCTGAGTAATCGGTACTGGCCACCCACAAGCGCAAAATATCCGCACCGTAGGTATCCATCACTTTTTGTGGCGCGACGACATTGCCTTTGGACTTACTCATTTTGTAGCCTTTGCCATCGACTACAAAGCCATGTGTGAGTAATGCATCGTATGGTGCACGACCATCAATCGCGCAACCTGTGAGCAAACTGGACTGGAACCAACCGCGGTGCTGATCAGAACCTTCTAAATACAAATCAGCAGGAAAACTTAAGTCTTCACGACGCTTAAGTACTGCGGTATGCGTTGTGCCAGAATCAAACCATACATCCAAGGTATCGGTGACTTTTTTATATTGGTCAGCATTCTCTGGCGCATGCTCTGCCAAGAAAGTATCCACGTCTAAACTAAACCAAGCTTCAACGCCTGTTTTTTCAACCAATAAACAAGCAGCTTCTAACAACGCATTGGTTTTCGGGTGTAAGGCTGCCGTTTCTTTATGTACAAATAATGGCATCGGCACGCCCCAGTTGCGCTGGCGTGACACACACCAATCTGGACGGGTTTTAATCATACCTTCTAAACGTGCACGGCCCCAATCTGGGAAAAATTGGGTGGCAGCCACTGCTTTATTGGCATGTTCACGCAAGCTAATGCCGGCTTTATCCGTGGCATTCATGCCGACAAACCACTGATGCGTTGCTAATTGCATCAACGGCGTTTTGTGGCGCCAGCAATGCGGGAAGCTATGGTTCAACCTTGCACTAGCGATCAACGCACCGCTCTCTGTCATTTGCTCTAAAATGACTTTATTAGCATCCTTACGATTCAAGCCGCGTATTGGCGCAAACTCAACCAAATCACTCTCAAAGAACTTGCCATCACCACCCATCAACACACGTGGCTTTTCTTCAGGGTAATTGACACGCATCACTAACCAGTCATCGTTACCGTGCGCCGCAGCTGTATGCACTAACCCTGTACCCGCATCTGTCGTCACATGTTCACCGCATATCACCGGCACTTGGCGGTTATCAAATGGGTGCTGCAATAGCAAATCTTTTAAATCTGCACCTTTAGCTGAGCCTAATACCTTGCTATCTATTACTTCGTAACGTATTAGCGTCGCCTCGACCAAATCATGTGCCAAGATTAGCAAGCCTTTGCTGGTTTGGATTAGATCATAGCCAAGCTCCGGATGCACGCTTACTGCTTGGTTGGCTGGCAATGTCCAAGGAGTAGTCGTCCAGATAACGGCTAATGCATCACCTGTAACTGAAACACCAAATGCTTTACTTAAAGCAGTGTTATCGACAACCCTAAAGCCAACATCAATAGCAGGTGAGTTGACATCTTCATATTCAACTTCCGCCTCGGCTAGGGCTGAGCCACAATCCGTACACCAATGTACAGGTTTGCTGCCTTGGTATAAATAGCCATTTTGATGAATATCACCAAGCGCCCGCATAATGTCCGCTTCGGTTTTAAAATCCATGGTGAGATAGGGATTATCCCAATCGCCGAGGACTCCTAGCCTGATGAAGTCTTTCTTTTGTTTTTCTACTTGTTCCGCTGCATAGGCACGGCACAATTCGCGGAACTTAGCAGGGTCGATATTTTTACCGTGATTTTTTTCTACCACCAACTCAATTGGCAAACCGTGGCAATCCCAACCCGGCACATAAGGCGCATCGAAGCCAGCCATGGTTTTAGATTTGATGATGATGTCTTTGAGAATCTTATTAACAGCGTGACCAATATGAATATCACCGTTGGCATAAGGCGGGCCATCATGCAATATAAATTTTGTTGCCCCTTTACGCGCAGCCCTGATTGTTTGATATAGCTTTTTATCTTGCCAACCTTGTAGCCATGCAGGCTCGCGTTGCGCCAAGTTGCCTCGCATCGGGAAAGCCGTATCTGGTAAGTTGAGTGGATATTTTTCGTTATTACTATCGGTCATGCTTTTTTCTAGTCTAATTGTAATTAATATTGTTTAAAAAATGCTTGCGCATCAATAACATCGAGCGCAATTTGTGCTTTAAGCGCATCCAGGCCTGCAAATTTCATTTCATGACGTATTTTATGAAAGAACTGCACATGTACATGTTGATCGTACAAATCCCCTTCAAAATCGAACACATACACTTCCAGCATTAATTTTGGAATACCAGCGATTGTTGGACGAACCCCTAAATTTGCTACACCTTCACATCCGTCTAATTTTACCGCATAAACGCCTGTAAAGGCAGGCCGCTCATGTCGCATATGCACATTCGCCGTTGGGTATCCTAATTGTCTGCCCCGTTTAGCGCCATGCACCACCTTGCCACTGATGCTATAGGGCCTACCCAAAAAAAGCTCTGCTTGATGAAAATCACCGTTTGCTAGTGCATCTCTTACCAAAGTACTCGACACACGCTCACCACTCACCTTCACTTCAGGGAAATCGATTAACGTAAAGCCTGCTTGTACTAAATCTTGAACAGTGCCTTTGCGTTTAGCACCAAAACAAAAGTCACCACCGACTAATATCGTATCTGCATTGAGGGAAGCCTTAAGCACTTGCTGCATAAAGTCATCAGCACTTATTGCAGAAAACGCATGATTAAAACGCAAGACGAATACATGCTCAATCCCTGCTTCATTAAAATACTCTAACTTTTCGCGCATCGAAGAAAGTCTCGCAGGCGCATTTTGAGGCGTGAAAAATTCCCGTGGATGTGGCTCAAAAGTCATCACAGCAGGTACTTGCTGATTTTTTTTTGCAATCTCAACCGTTTTTGCCAATAGCGCTTGATGACCCAAATGTAGGCCATCGAAATTACCTATTGCCAATGCACGTGATAGATGTTGCTGAGGTTGCGTATGTCTATAAATATGCATCCGTTTTCTCTTTAAATCTTAGTACGGCGCATAAATGCTTGCACTCGAATACCCATTAACCAAAGCATACCAAAATAGGTCCCAGTTCCCAAAACAACCAAGCCCAATAAATGTAGCATTTTTTGCAAGAGCTTATAGTCAAGCCATAGCTGTGATGGGCCCGCGGCAAAGTACAGCACGCACCCCATCATAGCTACTGCAATAAGCAGCTTTAGTATAAATAATAGCCAGCCTGCTTGTGGTTGATACTGGCCATTTTTGCGTAAATGATAAAACAATAATCCAGCATTGACACATGCGCCCAAACCAATGGCTAAAGCTAGCCCAGCATGTTTAAACGCTTTTAAATCCAAACCAAATACAAAGAATATACTCATTAACTGGGTGACGATTAAGGTGAAAACTGCAATCTTGACTGGCGTTTTAATGTTTTGTCGTGAATAAAAAGCTGGTGCCAACACCTTAACCAAGATTAAGCCAAGCAACCCAAGGCTGTATGCCATCAATGCTACCTTGGTCATCATCACATCGTGCGTGGTGAATGCGCCATATTTAAATAAACTTGTTACCAGCGGAACAGCCAATACCGCTAAGGCGACAGCAGCAGGTAATGCCAACATAAACGTCAGACGCAAACCCCAATCCAGCAATTGCGAGTATTCATGATCATCCTTATCAGCAACAGACTTTGATAAGCTAGGAAGCAAAATTGTACCTAAAGCAACACCCAATAGCCCAGTAGGGAATTCCATTAACCGGTCTGCGTAATATAGCCATGACACACTACCACTAGCCAAAAATGAAGCGATGATTGTATTAATCAGTAACGATATTTGTGCAATTGACACGCCAAAAACGGCTGGCCCCATTAATTTCAGGATGCGCCACACCCCTTCATCTTTTAAATTTAAAGAAAACCGTGGTAGCAAGCCCACCTTGTTTAGATAAGGTAACTGAAATAGTAACTGTAATATTCCACCAACAAAAACTGCCCATGCCAATACCTCAATGGCATGGTCAAAATAGGGCGCAATGAATAGCATCGCAACAATAAATGAAATATTCAGCCAGACAGGTGTAAACGCCGGCGTTGAGAAATTACCGTAGGTATTCAATACCCCGCCAGCTAATGAAACCAGCGATATAAAAAATATATAGGGAAAGGTAATCCGTAACAAATCAATGGTCAGCTGAAATTTAGTAGCGTCGGCTGCAAACCCAGGAGCACTAACTAGAACAATCCATGGTGCCGCTAACATTGCTATGATAGTGAGTAACACCAAAAACAGACCTAGCAAAGTCGCGACATGATTAATTAATGCACGTGTTTCGTTGACTGATCTTTGCGTTTTATACTCAGCTAGAATAGGTACAAACGCCTGGCTAAACGCACCTTCTGCCGAAATACGCCGCAACAAGTTTGGTATTTTAAATGCAACAAAGAAAGCATCTGTCATCATCCCCGCCCCAAACACCCTTGCAATCAAGGTATCGCGAACAAAGCCTAGGATGCGTGACGAAAACGTCAGCCCACCAACAGTAAATAACGTCTTGAGTAAATTCATGGGAGTTAATGCGGTATTCTTAAAGTCTCATTTATCGTTTGCACAGATTCTAGCATGCTATCGCAGTATCATTGCTTAGATATAATTTGACTTATTCCTTGCAAAATTGTGGAAAAAACTCTAATATACGCGGTTTCGTATTCAACACATACCAATAAATAGATAAGCATTAGGACAAAGTACTCATGGCAAATTCAGCACAGGCTCGCAAACGCGCGCGCCAATCGGTTAAGGTAAACCTACACAATGCAGCATTGCGTTCCACAATGCGTACTGCAATGAAAAAAATAGTTAAAGCAATCGAGTCAGGTGACAAAGCTGTTGCAGTGGCAGCGTACAGCGAAAACGTTAGCGTAATTGACCGTATTGCAGACAAAGGTATTATCCATAAAAACAAAGCAGCTCGTCACAAGAGCCGCCTGAGCGCTAAGATTAAAGCCATGGGTGGTGAAGCACCTAAGTTGGTAAAAGCTAAAAAAGCACCGACGCCAAAAGCAGAAACAAAAACTGCAGCGCCTAAAAAAGCAGCTGCAACTAAAGGTGATAAACTGACAACTGTTGAAGGTATCGGTCCGAAAATTGAAACACTTTTAAACGAAGAAGGCATTTCAACTTTTGCTGATTTAGCAGATGCAAAAATTGAAACCCTTGCTGCTGTACTAGAAAAAGCAGGTCCACGTTTTAAAATGCACAAGCCAGATACATGGCCGCAACAAGCTGCGCTAGCGCGTGATGGCAAAATGGATGAGTTGAAAGCATTACAAGATGAATTGAATGGTGGCAAAGCCGAATAAGGTTTACGTCTAAACCATAACAAAAAAGCCGAGCAATGCTCGGCTTTTTTATTTGCTTTAATTCAAACACCAATATTAAGTTCGCCTCTTGCAATCAAAGCGGTATTGATTGCATCTTTTTGTTCTTTATCAACCACCGTAAAGTGTCCCATCTTCCGTCCCTTACGAGGCTCTTGCTTACCATATAAGTGAATTTTCACATTGCCATGTGCAAGTGCTTTATGCCAAGCAGGCTCTGCACCATCTATCCAGCTATCTCCTAAGATATTCACCATAACAGATTGACTATGCAACGATGGGCTACCTAAGGGCATTCCCGTGATGACGCGCACTTGTTGCTCAAATTGGTTAGTCACACATCCATCAATCGTATAATGACCAGAGTTATGTGGCCTTGGGGCAATTTCATTCACCATCAACTCATTGTTGACCACAAAAAATTCAACACCTAACACGCCAACATAATTAAGCTTATTTGCAAGATTTTTTGCTAACTCTTGCGCTCTTGCCTTAATCACTTGCGAGCAGCGCGCTGGCACAATTGAAATATCAAGAATGCCATTTAAATGTGCATTCTCAGCTGTAGGGAATGTTTCAATATTGCCATCAATATCTCTGGCTAGAACGACCGAAACCTCCAAGTCGAGCTTGAGCATTTTCTCTAAGACACATTGCTCTTGTTTAAAATCTTTAAAAGCTTGAATAGCCTCTTCTCTGTTCGCTACCCGTGCCTGACCTTTGCCATCGTAACCAAATCGCGCTACTTTAAGCACTGCTGGATACATATCGTTATCTTCTGGCAAGTCAGACTGTTGATCAATGGCAACAAAAGGACCTACAGGCAAACCCGCTTGTTTAAAAAAGGTTTTTTCTTTAATTCGATGTTGTGCCACTGCGACAGCATCTGCGGATGGGTGAACAACGGTTGATTTTGCTAATGATGCAAGCGTTTCCGCTGGCACATTTTCAAACTCCGTTGTTACAGCAGCGCAAGTATTAGCTATAGCTTTTAGCGCATTTTCATCATCATAAGCCGCACAAAGATGCACATCAGCAATTTTTCCTGCTGGACTATTTTTATCTGGGTCAAGTACGGTAACTTTGTATCCCATCTCATGAGCAGCAATCACAAAATAACGCCCTAATTGCCCACCACCCAACATGCCCAACATTGCTGGTGCAGAAATCATATTTTTCATCATGGCTTATCGTCCAACTCCATTGCATTTACTTTTTCAATTTGCTGTTGTCTAAAAAACTTCAACTTTTCTGATAATTCTTTATTCTGGTTAGCTAGCAGGGAAACTGCAAACAATCCTGCATTTGTCGCACCTGCATCTCCGATTGCAAAAGTCGCCACTGGCACTCCTTTGGGCATTTGGACAATAGACAACAATGAGTCTTGACCTTGCAAATGTTTGGTTGCCACTGGCACACCCAATACTGGCAAAATGGTTTTTGATGCGACCATGCCTGGTAAATGTGCAGCACCACCTGCACCAGCAATAATCACCTGATATCCTGTCTGAGCAGCATTCTCAGCAAAGGCCATCATCTGATCTGGCGTCCGATGCGCGGATATAACTTCCGCCTTATATGGCACATCAAAATCTGCTAACACCTGCGCCGCATGTTTCATAGTGGGCCAATCACTATTTGATCCCATAATGATTGCTACTAATGGTTGTTTTTTATCCATTTTATATCCTAAATAATCTCATTCTTCGCCAAATGCTGAGTTTCCAGCTTTATGATGCCCTGTTAGTTCCCATTTTC
>CAXIBZ010000057.1:0-8558 GCA_964022105.1 uncultured Methylophilaceae bacterium | reverse complement strand
ATTATTCGCGCCGACTCAAATGGTGAAATCTTAAAGTTAAAAGATATTGCCAAAGTTGAACTGGGCAGTGAGTTTTTTGACATCTACTCTAATAAAGATGGCTATCCTTCTTCTGCCATTATCTTAAAACAAAATTACGGTAGTAATGCAAGTGAAGTGATTGCTAACGTTAAAACCAAAATGCAGGAGTTATCAAAATCTTTTCCAGCAGAAATGGAATATGAAATTGATTATGACGTATCTAAATTTTTAGATGCGTCTATTGAAAAAGTCTTACATACCTTAGTGGAAGCTTTTTTACTTGTGGCGCTAGTGGTATTTATTTTCTTGGGTGACTGGCGTTCAACCTTAATCCCGATTTTAGCAGTGCCGGTGTCGTTAATAGGTACGTTTTTCTGTATGCAAATGTTTGGAATCACGATTAACTTAATCACGTTATTTGCGCTGGTCTTAGCCATTGGGATTGTAGTTGATAACGCGATTGTCGTGGTTGAAGCTGTGCACGCCAAAATGGAGGAAGACGCGCAAATCACGCCATATCGCGCTACGCAAAAGGTGTTGGGTGAGATAGGTGGCGCCATTGTTGCCATTACATTAGTGATGACTGCGGTATTTGTACCAGTAGCATTCATGACAGGTCCTGTCGGCGTCTTTTACCGTCAGTTCTCAATCACTATGGCAGCTTCCATCATTATCTCTGGTGTCGTTGCATTGTCGCTAACACCCGTTTTATGTGCAATGCTGCTTAAAAACCAGCATGGTCAACATAAACGCAAAACACCGATTGGCTTTTTTATTGATTTGTTCAATCGCTGGTTCGAACGTTTGACAGGTCGCTATACCAATATTCTGAGCAAAATTGTTACCTTGCGAATTGTCACGATTTTATTACTAGGTGGGTTTGCCTTTGGTACGTTCATCATTAACGAAACTCTCCCTGCAGGCTTTATTCCTGGCGAGGATCAAGGTCAAATTTATGCCATTATTCAGACGCCTCCTGGCAGCACATTAGAAACAACCAATAAGGTCGCGCGAGATTTACAAGCAGTTGCTGAAAAGGTTGATGGTGTATCTTCTGTATCTTCATTGGCTGGTTATGAAATATTAACTGAAGGTCGTGGCTCAAACGCAGGCACTTGCTTAATCAACCTGAAAGACTGGTCTGAACGCAAAGAGTCTGTCCATGAGATTATTGAAGAGCTAGAAGAAAAAACTAAAAATTTTGGTGCGGTGATTGAGTACTTTGAACCGCCACCTGTGCCTGGTTATGGCGCAGCGTCTGGTCTAGCTTTGCGCTTATTGGATAAAACTAATGGTACCGATTACCACGCTTTTGACAAAATTAACCAAGACTTTATGGCTGCATTAGGTAAGCGTAAGGAGCTTTCAGGTTTATTTACGTTTTATGCTGCGAACTACCCACAATACGAGCTGGAGTTTGATAACAAAGCCGCTATGCAAAAAGGGGTATCAATCGGTAAGGCAATGGACAACCTAAACATTATGGTTGGGAGTACCTATGAACAAGGATTTATTCGGTTTAATAACTTCTTCAAGGTATATGTACAATCCAGCCCTGAATTTAGGCGTTTCCCCAGCGATGTCTTGAATTATTTTGTAAAAAATGAAGAGGGCGAAATGGTGCCCTATTCCGCATTTATGAAACTTAAGAAAAGACAAGGCCCAAATGAAATCACGCGTTACAACTTATATAACTCAGCGACGATTCGGGCTAACCCTGCTAAAGGCTACACAACTGATGATGCCATTAAAGCTGTACAGGAAGTAGCCAAAGCTACACTTCCGCAAGGCTACGATGTTGGTTGGGAGGGTTTATCTTTTGATGAAGCGCAACGTGGTAATGAAGCGATAGTGATTTTTGTCGTGGTACTGATCTTTGTTTACATGGTGCTTGCTTCTCAATACGAGAGCTTCTTACTGCCATTTGTTGTTGTGTTATCCCTACCTGCAGGTGTCTTTGGCTCATTCTTCCTGTTAAAAACATTGGGACTGGCTAATGATATTTATGCACAAGTTGGTCTTGTCATGCTAGTTGGTTTACTAGGTAAAAACGCTGTATTAATTGTGGAGTATGCCGTACAAAAACAGCAACAAGGTATAAGCATACGAGATGCTGCCATTGAAGGTGCAAAAGAGCGCTTTAGGCCGATTCTCATGACTTCTTTTGCATTCATTGCCGGCTTAATTCCACTGGTGATTGCTACTGGAGCTGGTGCTGTTGGCAACCGCACAATTGGTACTTCCGCACTCGGTGGCATGTTGTTTGGTACGGTGTTTGGGGTATTACTCATCCCGGGTTTGTACTATATCTTTGCCAGAATGGAGGAAGGTAAATCATTGATTAGAAAAGAAGATCACAAGCCTTTGTCCGAAACTATTCACTATATGAGAGATGAAGATCAAGATGATGAAAAATAACACATTACGTTTAGCAGTGATAGCGAGCTTAACCTTGATGATACAAGGCTGTGCAATACCATTCATCAATACTAAAAGTGCAGATATGCAACTACCGGATGTATATGCACAACAAACAAATGCTACGGAAATCTCGAATGAAGCCAGTGCGGCAAAGTTGGATTGGCATGATTTTTTTGATGATCCACATTTACAAAGCTTGATTGATACCGCTATTAGCAACAACAAAGAAGTCAATATACTGGCCCAGCGCATCAGCATGGCAGCAAATGAAATACAGGCGCGCAAAGGTGAATACAAGCCTTTTGTTAGCATTGGGGCAGGTGCAGAGGTTGAGAAATCAGGTCGATATACCCGTAATGGCGCAGTGGAGGAACAGCTAGAAATTAAAGAAGGAAAAGCCTTTCCAGATCCATTACCCAACTACCAATTTGGCTTAAAAGCATCATGGGAGGTAGATGTTTGGAAAAAACTGCGCAATGCCACCCAAGTAGCTGTCATGGAGTATATAGCAAGTCAGGAAGGCCAGCGATTTTTAATCACTAATTTGGTCGCTGAAATTGGTAATGCATATTATGAACTTGTCGCACTTGATAACCAATTGGTGAATTTAGATCAAAATATCAGTATCCAGCAAAATGCTTTAGCCGCGACGAAAGAACTTAAACAATACGCACGCGCTTCTGCTTTAGCTGTTAAACAAGAAAAACGAAAGTCGTCGTTATGTCATTAAGCAAAAACAAGTAGAGCTAGAAAATCGCATTAACTTCTTACTAGGTCGTACACCGCAGCCAATTGTGAGAAGCAGTGAAGGTTTTATGGCTTTACAGCCAAAAGTGTTATCAACTGGTTTACCATCAGAACTTTTGGAAAACCGCCCTGATATTCGTCAAGCGGAATTGGAGCTAAAGGCAGCTAAGCTCAATATTAAAGTAGCAAAAGCAAATTTCTACCCATCGTTCAGTATTGGTGCCAATGTCGGCTTTCAAGCATTTAATCCCAAATATTTGCTAAATCTTCCAACATCATTGGCTTATACGCTGGGTGGTGAAATTGTTGCACCACTTATTAATCGCAATGCGATTACCGCTGTTTACAAAAATGCGAGTGCATCGCAAATTAAAGCAGCCTATGAGTATGAGCAGTCCATCATTAATGCTTACACTGAGGTTTCTAACCAGATGGCGAATATTGATAATCTGGAAAAAAATTATCAACTCAAACAAGTACAAGTAGATGCATTGAATGAATCGACCGAAATTGCAAACCAACTCTTTAAAGCTGCACGCGCCGAGTATTTAGAGATTTTACTCACCCAGCGTGAAGTGTTGGAAGCAAAGAGTGAGTTAATCGAAACTAAACAAAAACAAATGAGCGCGATGATTAACCTATATCGCTCGTTAGGCGGTGGCTGGCACTAATAACCGATAACGCACCGTAACTAAGCCCACCCTACCATAGGTAGTGTGGGCTTTCTTCACGCCAAACTATACTGTCAGTTAAGCAATATCTGCTGGTACATCTATATCACGATGAATGCTGTCATCGGGCCAATTTACCCAGTTAATTTTATTATTTTGCAAGATTGCACGCGCACCTTCATCACCTTCTAAACTTGAGAGTTGATTAAACCAAGCTGACCCAAAAGCCACAGGTTGACCACGTCTATCTTTATATCTTGGCGCAGCTATACTATTTGACTTAGTAATATTATTTGATAGTTGCTGTATTAATTGTGGCTTAATCCATGGCATATCTGCCAAGGCAATCAACCAACCTTCACCTTGTTTAGTCTGATTAACAGCGTCGGCAATTGCATGGCCCATCCCATTTTTTGCAGCCACGCTCTCAATAACAATGAAGCCTAAATCCTGTAAGATTTCTTTACGTTCAATTTGATTCGGCTGTACCACAGCAATACTATTGGGTAACGCCTGAATAAGTACATATGCGCTTTGCGCGAGAACTGTTTTACAATTAGATAAAGCCATTAGCAGTTTGTCTTGGTTTGGCGTCTCATTTTGAAAGCGACGTCCAACCCCTGCTGCCAATAAAATACCTTGTACCATGGGCTACATTTAGATGCGACAGCTATTAAGTGACTCTTCGGCAATATCTAACGCGGCTTTTGCATCATTCACATTAAACAGTCGATTTGCTTCCACGCCATTTTTCACTGCCACTAACTCGGCTGCAATTGAGACTGCTATTTCACTTGGCGTTTTACTACCGATAAATATGCCTGCTGGTCCACGCAAGTTCTCAACCTGATCAGGCGTTACGTCAAAAGAGAGTAAGCGCTTACGTCTTTCGCGGTTGTTACTACGAGACCCTAGTGCTGCAACATAAAATGCAGGTGATTTCAGCGCTTCCATTAAAGCTAAGTCATCCAACTTAGGATCATGCGTTAATGTGATCACAGCAGTACGGGCGTCAGGTTGCATTTCCATGACCACATCATCAGGCATATCACGACGGAGTATGGTGTTGGGAACGTTCCAACCATCAGCGTATTCCGCTCGCGGATCACAAACAGTCACAGCAAAATCCAGACTTAAGGCAATATTAGCTAACAAATGCGACAGTTGCCCAGCACCGATTAAAATCAAGCGGAAGCGTGGGCCATAAATACTGGTCAGCACGCCATCCTTAAAGACTGTGGATTGTTCTGAAGATGTCTCAGCTACATGACTTTTCTGTGTTTCCAAATCTAGGCTTCGTGCGACTAGCTTACCTTGATTCAATAAAGCTAACACTTCTTGCAAGCTATTTTTTTCTTGTATTGGCTCTACAACCAACTGCATACTACCACCACAGGGTAAACCTAAGCGTCTGGCCTCTTCAGCAGTAGCACCGTAAGTAACAAGCTCAGCCTTTGATGGCATGCCTTGTTTTCTTAATCGGTACATTAAGTCATCTTCTATGCAGCCACCAGATATTGAGCCTACTGCTCGACCATCGTCCCGTAAAGCCAGCAAGGCACCTATCGGTCTAGGTGATGAGCCCCAAGTCTTAACGACAGTGACTAATAAAATGCGATGGCCAGTTTGCAACCATTCATCGGCTCGGGTTAGTACCTCTAAATCTTGACTATCCATTGACTTAAGCGCTCAGCTGATTACCGATTGGCAAACGCGTGATGTGCTTGCCTGTTGCTGCAAAAATCGCATTGGCTAACGCTGGTGCAAGTGGCGGCACACCTGGCTCACCAACACCAGTTGGTTTTTCTGCCGATGGTACGATGTACACTTCAATTTTAGGCATCTCTGCAATACGCAGCACTGGATAACCATCAAAGTTATTCTGCTGCACCACACCATTTTCTAGTGTTATCTCCCCAGTTAATGCTGCTGCCAATGCGTAGCCAATACTCCCTTCCATTTGTGCTTTAATCACATCAGGATTGACAGCTATACCACAATCAACGGCACACACAACGCGATCGACTTTTAAATTACCACTATCATCAATCGCAATATCAACGATTTGCGCTACTGGCGTACTAAACGACTCATGTACAGCTACGCCTCTGCCTAATTTAACGCCATCACGTTGCGGCAAAGCAGAAGCTTTATCTGCAGCAAGGCGAAGTACGCCAGCATGTCGTGGATGTTCACTTAATAAGCTTAATCTATAGGCGATTGGGTCTTGATTGGCTTCTTTTGCTAGCTGGTCAATAAATACTTCCGTGGCATAGCCTGTATGTGTACTGCCCACAGAACGCCACCACTGGATAGGCACCTTTACATTATCATTGGTTGTATGCAAATCAACTTGAATATTAGGAATCTGATAAGGTAAATTTTGCGCTCCCTCAACTGAAGTTACATCGACGCCATCCTTTACCATTCCGCCTTCAAATGCCGTGCCTTTAGCGATAGACTGTCCTACAATCGTGTGATGCCATGCCTGAGGCATACCATCATAGCCAAGATTTGCGCTCAATTGATGCACATAAATTGGACGGTAATACCCAGCATGCATATCATCTTCACGCGACCAGACTAACTTAACCGGGTCTTTCGTTCCAGATGCTTTAACAATACTAGCAGCCTCTAAAATATAATCAGATTGTGGATTACCTCTACGTCCAAAGCTACCGCCTGCATACAGTGTATTAATTTTCACTTCTTCTGGCGTTAAGTCGAATAGTTTTGATAAAGCGAATTGATCAACCGTATGCAACTGATTACCGTTCCAAACCTCACAGACACCATCTTTAAACTGCACGACACAATTTAATGGTTCCATTGCGGCATGGGCTAAGAATGGGAAAACAAAAGTACTGGCGATGACTTTTTTACTACCTTTTAGCTGCCCCAGTGCATCACCATCTTTTCGGGCGATACTACCAGGACTAATGACTAACTGTTGATACTCACTAATAATTTCTTCACTGCCTTTAGTATAAGCATTGGTTTCATCCCACTCGATGGATAGCGCATCGCGGCCTTTCTTTGCTGTCCAATAGTTATTGGCTAAAACTGCAATACCAGTTGGGATTTCCACGACATTAATAACACCCTTGATTGCCTTTGTGGCTTGATCATCAATTGATTTGACCACTGCCCCAAATTTGGGTGGATGCGCAACAACTGCTACCAGCATATTGTCTAGTTGAATATCTTGAGTAAAGATTGCCTTGCCATTTGTCTTATTTTTGCTGTCTTTTCGTGGTATGTGCTTACCAATAAGTTGCTAGTCTTTTGGATCTTTCAGAGAAACGTCCGTTGGCACCCCTAATGCAGCAGCAGCTTCTGCTAACTCACCAAATTTAGCTTGGTGCCCATCAGCGTGACTGAGCACACCTGCTTTCACGGTAATTTCATCTGCTGGCACACTCCAGGCATCTGACGCTGCCTGGACTAGCATTGCTCTAACTGTTGCGCCAGCTTCACGCATCTGATCAAAGGCATTTTTGATTGCAGAGCTACCGCCAGTGCCTTGATATGGCCCCCAGTCTAAATTGTTATATTTCTTAGCATCTGCCGCTGCTGCCTCCACTCTAACTTGTGCCCAATCTGCATCCAACTCTTCGGCCACTAAAGTTGCCAAACCAGTATAAGTGCCTTGCCCCATTTCAAGATGCTTAGCAACCACAGTCACCGTATTATCAGAATTCACACTGACAAAAGCATTAAAGGTAGACAGAATTCCTTCATCCGCTTCAGTGCCTAGCATGGCAGTATCGTTTGGGTCTTTTGAACATCCGGGTATCGCTATAGCAATAGTGAAAGCAGCGCTTGTTTTAAGAAAATTTCGGCGGGAAACGTTTAGTAATGTATTTTTCATGCTGTTCTCCTTAAGCCAAAGATTTTGCAGCTTGGTGAATGGCTGCACGTATTCGTACGTAAGTTGCACAGCGACAAATATTGCCTGTCATTGCATTGTCTATATCAGCATCTGTTGGCTTTGGATTTGTCGTAAGCAATGCTGTCGCAGACATGATTTGTCCTGATTGACAATATCCACATTGCACGACATCCAACTCCTGCCAAGCTTTTTGGACGGCTTCGCCGATTTTTGTTTCATGCACACTTTCAATGGTAGTGATTTTTTTACCGGCTACGGCAGACAATGGAAGCTGACATGAACGCACTGGCTGACCATCCAAGTGTACTGTACATGCTCCACATAAGCCGGCACCGCAACCAAATTTTGTCCCTGTCATTTTCAAACTATCGCGTATCACCCAAAGCAGGGGGGTGTCATCAGGATAATCTGTACTTAGGGTTTTGCCATTTATGTTTAAATCAGCCATGTGAACTCCTTAGAATTTTATTTTGCTAGCGACATCATTCTAGCCTGCATCAAGAATCAATAAATGAAATTATTATTAATTATACGCACATCAATAGGTTAAACTTTTTATATTGTTTACCAGCCATACCCCAAACTAAATAAAAGTGTTCTGTCCATGCGCTCACGTCCTTGTGCGGGTTGATTTGCATAATCAACATTAAGTTGTGTCCCACAAGTTCGGTACATCATGTCTAAACTTAATTCACCACTGTTGGGCATATCTTTTGTCATTACTTCGTATCTTTGTTTTGGATTGTTAGGAACTTCTGAAATTTTAGAGATTGATCCATTGAATGAACTTAAAAAATTAAATCTAG
>CAXIBZ010000056.1:0-8565 GCA_964022105.1 uncultured Methylophilaceae bacterium | reverse complement strand
AACTATCAACACAGCAATTTAATACCTGGATTAAGCCACTTAGAACAGAAATCACCGATAACAATATCCGTGTTATCGCCCCAAATAAGTTTGTGCAACAATGGGTAAAAGATCGTTTTTTAAATAAGATTGAAGGGGTTGCGGAAGATTTCTTTTCACAAGATGTCGTTATTGAGATTACCACCAGTACTAAAAAAAATACAAAGACCAATGATCGAGCAACCACAGCAGTAGTACCACAAAAAGAAAAAATACATGTTGAAACAAAACAAAGTGTTTCAAAAGCTAAAAAATCTAAGAATAGCGACAAAGAATACTCTGGCTTAAACCCTAGTTTTAATTTTAATAATTATGTTACTGGGCGAGCAAATCAATTAGCACGTGCTGCCGCAATTCAAGTGGCAGACAATCCTGGACAAGCCTATAACCCTTTATTCATCTATGGTGGTGTAGGTTTAGGCAAGACACATTTATTACAAGCAATCGGCAACCACCTGCAACAACAAAACCCGCAAGCGAATATTCGATATTTACATGCTGAACGTTATGTTTCTGATGTGGTAAAAGCATACGAAAACAAAGCATTTGATGCGTTTAAAAAACTCTACCACTCACTAGACCTTTTACTAATTGATGATATTCAGTTTTTTGGTAAAAAAACACGCACACAGGAAGAATTCTTTTACGCATTCAACACACTCATTGAAGAGAAAAAACAAATCGTTATTACCTGTGACACATACCCAAAAGAAATTACTGATGTAGATGAGCGACTTCGCACTAGGTTTAGTTGGGGATTAACGGTTGCCGTAGAACCTCCTGAGTTAGAAATGCGCGTTGCGATTTTGCTTAAAAAAGCAGAAGAGTCTAAAATCAACCTGCATGAAGATGTGGCTTTCTTTGTCGCTAAACAGATTCGTTCTAGCATTCGAGAATTAGAAGGTGCCCTCAACCGTATCGTTGCAATGGCTAAATTTACAGGTCATGACATTGATATACATTTAGCTAAAGATGCACTTAGGGATTTAATTGCTGTACGCGGACGACAAATCACTATCGAAAATATACAAAAGACAGTTGCTGACTATTACAAAATTAAAGTCACTGAGATGCACAGTAAAAAAAGATCGCGTAACTTTTCCAGACCAAGACAAATTGCAATGTCGTTGGCAAGAGAGTTAACTAACCATAGCTTTCCTGAAATAGGTGAAGCATTTGGCAATCGGCATCACACTACTGTCATGCACGCATGTGAAGAAATAGAACAACTGAGATTAAATGATCAAAACATAGCAAGAGATATAGGATTTTTAACGCAAGTGATTCGTGATTAAACTTGAATAAAGCGTGTGGTTAACTAGGCAATAACTTGTGGATTAAAAGCGTATAAAACGTTTATTTAAATGATGAGCGATTTCATGCACAATTAATCCACAACGAAAAACAGCTTTACTAACAGTGTTAAAATTAATTTAATTACATGATTAAATTAGACAATTAAAGTAATACACAGTAATTAGCTACATTACTATTATTATTAGTTTTATATATACATTAAATAAATAATTAGGCAAAAAGATGCAGATCAAAATCAATAGAGACGTTTTGTTAAAACCATTAATGAATGTAACAGGAATAGTTGAACGACGTCACACACTTCCTATTCTTTCTAATTTATTACTAGAAGCAGAAAATAATAATATCAAACTAACTGCAACAGATTTAGAAATGCAAATATCACTCAATATCGCCAGTGAATTGAAAGAGAAGTTATCAACCACAATCTCAGCTAAAAAATTCTTGGATATTTGTCGATCACTGCCTGAAGCAATTGATATTGACATGATTAGCAAAGATAACCGAATGACAGTAAAAGCAGGCAAGAGTCGTTTTAATCTGCAAACCTTGCCAGCTGCTGATTATCCAATCATGACTAAGGTGGCAGGAGAGACAGTAACCATCCAAATTAGCCAAATAGAACTCAAGCGCTTATTACAACAGGTTGAGTTTGCAATGGCACAACAGGATATCCGCTATTATTTGAATGGCTTATTATTAGAAGTGAATGAAAATAGACTCAATTTAGTTGGTACAGATGGTCACAGACTTAGTTTTACCTCAGCAATACTCAATAAAAATTATGAAAAAAACGAAGTGATTCTGCCCCGTAAAACAGTGATAGAACTAATCAAACTGCTAGAAGATAATGACGAAGAAGTCACAATAGAAATAGCAGCAGGACAGGTAAATTTTGCGTTTGGTGAGATTAGCTTAATCTCTAAAGTAATTGATGGTAAATTTCCTGATTACCACCGCGTAATACCGACAGCACACAGCAATACCTTTACCGCTAATAGAGTAGAAATTCTCACTGCAATGCAACGTGCGTCAATTTTATCTAATGAGAAATACCGTGGAATAAGAATGGTTTTAAGTGAAAACAACTTAAAACTCATCAGTACGAATACAGAACAAGAAGAAGCAGAAGAAGAACTTGAAATTAATTATAATCAAGAAAGTTTAGATATTGGTTTTAATGTGACATACTTGATAGATGTGCTTAATAATACACAACAAGAAACAGTCAACTTTTCATTTGCAGACGCAAATAGTAGTTGTTTAATCACCTTACCAGAAGACAGCGACTATAAATATGTCGTCATGCCAATGCGTATTTAAAACAAATAAACTTTAAAAAACAGTAAACAAAGCGAAAGATTATGGCAAAAAAAGAGGAAGATTACGATTCATCCAGTATTAAGATTTTAGAGGGGTTGGATGCAGTTCGTAAAAGACCAGGGATGTATATTGGTGATACATCAGATGGATCAGGCTTACATCATATGGTATTTGAAGTATTGGATAACGCAATTGATGAAGCACTAGCAGGTCATTGTGATGACATCAAAGTCATCATTCATCCAGATAACTCCATAAGCATCAGCGATAATGGTCGTGGAATTCCCACAGGTGTAAAACCCGATGATAAACATGAGCCAAAACGCTCAGCAGCAGAAATTGTCATGACAGAGCTGCATGCAGGCGGCAAGTTTGACCAAAACTCCTATAAAGTTTCAGGTGGTTTACATGGTGTTGGTGTCTCTGTCGTTAATGCCTTATCAGATTGGCTACATTTAAAAATTTACCGTGATGGACAAGTGCACCAAATGGAATTTAAACGTGGCGTTCCACAAGCGCCACTAAAAGTAACAGGAAAAACAGAAAAAACAGGTACGGAAGTACACTTTTTAGCAGCAACAGAAACTTTTGGCATAGTTGAGTTTCACTTTGAAATTTTGGCCAAGCGGATTCGTGAATTATCCTTTTTAAATAATGGCGTCAAAATTGAGCTGATAGACCAACGCGAAAATGGCAAAACAGAAAACTTTGCACACTCAGGCGGCATTAAAGGTTTTGTGGAGTATATGAACCGAACAAAATCAGTACTCCATCCAAAAATATTTTACGCTAGTGCTGAAAAAGAAGGGATGACAGTAGAAGTTGCCATTCAATGGAACGACTCCTATTCAGAAACCGTACAATGTTTTACCAACAACATTCCACAACGGGATGGTGGTACGCACTTAACTGGTTTGCGCACGGCAATGACACGCACGCTAAACCAATATATTGAACAAACAGATACAGCAAAAAAAGCCAAAGTTAACACCACAGGTGACGACATGCGTGAGGGCATCACTTGCGTATTATCGGTAAAAGTACCAGATCCTAAATTCTCATCTCAAACCAAAGACAAATTAGTATCAAGTGAAGTGCAGCCAGTAGTTTCAGAAATAGTGGGTGAAAAATTAACCGATTATCTGGCGGAAAACCCAGCAGATGCTAAGACTATCTGTGGCAAAATTGTCGATGCCGCGCGTGCTCGTGAAGCAGCCAGAAAAGCCCGTGAAATTACCCGCCGTAAAGGGGCAATGGACAGCATGGGTCTACCAGGTAAATTAGCAGACTGCCAAGAAAAAGACCCAAGTCAATGTGAAATCTACTTGGTGGAGGGTGACTCTGCAGGTGGTTCAGCCAAGCAAGGTCGCGATCGTAAAAATCAGGCGATTTTACCGCTCAAAGGTAAAATTCTGAATGTAGAAAAAGCACGCTTTGATAAGCTGCTGAGTTCGCAAGAGATTGCCACCATGATTACCGCATTGGGCACCAATATCGGTAAAGCGGATTTTAATATTGAAAAATTACGTTACCACCGCATTATCATCATGACCGATGCCGATGTTGATGGCTCACATATCCGCACATTATTACTCACCTTCTTCTACCGTCAAATGTCAGAACTAGTAGAAAGAGGCCATATCTACATAGCACAACCACCACTATATAAAATTAAACAAGGTCGTGAAGAGCGTTACATCAAAGACGATCAAGAGTTAGATGAGTATTTACTGGGCTCAGCTTTAAAAGAAGCAGAACTACTCACCAAAACAGGTGGGGAAATCATTAAAGAAGAAGCGCTAGCGAAAATCGCGCAACAAATGGTGCTTACAGAAGCTGTGATTCGCCGTATTGCGAGGCTTTATGATGAAAGCGTACTTCGCGCCATTCAAGAGGTTGGCGATGTTGATTTAAGTACAGAAGCAAGCACCAATGCAGTTGCTGAGAAAATGCGGCCTATTCTAGGCGCAGTTGGCTCAGAAGTACTTGTTGCTTTTGATGAGGAAGAGAGCGCATATCGCTTAGAGGTGAATAAATACGTACATGGTAACTTACAAAGCTGTGTGATTGATGCAGAGTTTGTAGGCAGTGGCGATTACCGCCAAATTAACACCATGTATAAAATGTTAGATGGTTTACTAGGCCAAGGCGCAATCATTAAACGTGGCGAGAAAGAATACAACGTTGCCACCTTTAAACAAGCGCTAGACTGGTTATTATCAGAAGCCAAACATAACCTAAACGTACAGCGCTATAAAGGCTTGGGTGAGATGAACCCAGAACAACTTTGGGAAACCACCATGGACCCTAAAGCCCGTCGCTTACTCAAAGTACAAATTGACGATGCTATCGCCGCCGATGAAATTTTCAGCACGCTCATGGGCGACAATGTAGAACCAAGACGCGCCTTTATTGAAAACAATGCGCTCAATGTGAGCTCGCTGGATGTTTAGAGTGTGTAGCTTTTACCTTATTTAAATATTTATCATTTTCTCAAAAAGGGTCCGTAGGACCCTTTTTCGTTTCTAATGCGTTTAAAAAATCAACATAAGGATTACAATTAGTCCAAAAAACTAGTAATCTGCTAAAGCCTTTATAGAATAATGCACGATTAAAATAGAATAATGAGTAAACATGGTTACAGGTGAATTAAAAAGCCAAGTCGATAAAATTTGGACAACGTTTTGGACAGGGGGTATTAGTAACCCACTAACAGTAATTGAGCAATTTACCTTTTTGCTGTTTTTGCGTCGTTTAGATGAAAATCAGTTGCTGCAAGAAAAAAAAGCGAACATGTTAGGCACAGCCCTAAAGTCGCCCTCATTTACACCTGAGCAAGCCTGTTTTCGGTGGCATTCTTTTGTGAATAAAGACCCTGAAACCATGTTCGACTTATTCACCAAACCACAGATTGATGCAGACAATCTGACTGTATTTGAACACATGAAGCAGTTAGGCAGCAAAGTAGGGGAAGAGGCAGGGATATTTGCACAATACATGAAGGATGCCACCTTTATGATCCCCACGCCCAAGCTGCTAGACCAAGTGGTGCAGATGATTGCCAAAATCCAAATGGATGACCGCGATACCAAGGGCGATTTATACGAATACTTGCTTTCAAAAATTGCCACCGCTGGCACCAATGGCCAGTTCCGCACCCCGCGCCACATTATCAAAATGATGGTCGAGATGATGGAACCGAAGCAAGACGATACGATTGCAGACCCCGCCTGCGGCACCGCAGGTTTTTTGGTGGCGGCGGGTGAATATGTGCATGAGCACCACCCAGATTGGTTTCACGATAGCAAATTTACCGCGCATTACAACAAAGATATGTTCACTGGCGTAGAGTTTGATAGCACCATGTTGCGCATTGCTGCCATGAACTTACAACTACACGGCATAGAGCATCCGCAACTGATTAGCCGCGATGCGCTGAGCGAAGCCAATGCCGATAGCCGCGAAAAATATAGTTTAATTCTTGCTAATCCACCGTTTAAAGGCTCACTCGATTACGATGGTGTTGAAAGTTCCATTCTTAAAACCGTTAAAACCAAAAAAACCGAGTTACTGTTTTTAGCATTAAATTTGCGCATGCTTAAAGTGGGTGGTCGTTGCGCGGTAATCGTACCCGATGGCGTGTTGTTTGGTTCTTCTAACGCCCATGTGCAAATCCGTCAGACCATTATCGCCCAGCATAAATTAGAGGCTGTGATCTCTATGCCCAGCGGCGTGTTTAAACCCTATGCAGGGGTGAGCACCGCGGTGCTGGTGTTTACCAAAACCAACCATGGCGGTACGGACAATGTGTGGTTTTACGATATGCAAGCCGATGGCTACAGCCTAGACGACAAACGCAGCCCGATTAAAGACAATAATATTGCCGATATTATTGCCCGCTACCACAACCGAAAAGACGAGACCAATCGCAGCCGCACCGAGCAAAGTTTTTTGGTACCACTGGCTGAGATACAGCAAAACAACTGGGATTTAAGCATTAACCGCTACAAACAAGTGGTGTATGAGCAAGTGCAACACGACAGCCCAGCAGAGATAATTGCGGAGATTGAACAATTAGATGCAGAGCGGGCGCAGACTTTGGCGGTCTTGAGAGGGTTGTTAGCATGAGTAATTTAGCAACAATAGAAGAAGCTTTTGAATTTGTGCGTAATGGTGTATCAATTAAGCAGCTTGATGGTGCTTCAGGTATTCCTATTACAAGAATTGAAACTATTTGGAATACCACTATTGACGATGAGCGCTTCGGGTATGCAAATATTGAAGATGTAGAAGAGTATAAAAATCATTTATTGGAAGATGGCGATATTTTGATGTCACACATCAATAGCCCCAAACATTTAGGTAAGTGTGCAATATATAGAAATAAGCCAGAGGTGCTTATTCATGGAATGAATTTGTTAAATTTAAGGCCTAAGAAAAATATTTTAGTGCCACAGTTTGCGTTTTACTATTTGAGTTCAAATAGCTTTAAAGAAGCAATCACTAAAATCAGTAATCAGTCTGTAAATCAAGCCAGCTTTTCCACAACTAACTTAAAGAAGCTAAAAATCCCCTTGCCACCACTCGCCGAGCAACAAAAAATTGCGGCGATTTTGGATGCGGCGGATAGCCTTAGACAAAAAGACCAACAACTGGTCGAGCGTTACAGCGCACTCAGCCAATCCCTTTTTTTGGAAATGTTTGGTGACCCAGTGACAAATCTGATGGGATGGGATTTTTCAAAAATTTCAAATTTAATTTCTGATAAAACTATAAATGGATTTTTTGCTAAAAAAGAACATTACGATGAAAATGGAACACCAATAGTTTGGATATCTGACTTTATAGATAAGGTCTTTGTTGCAACAGAGGGACTTAAAAAAGTAAATTTATCGACTAACGACATATCAAAATACAAACTCAGATATGGTGATGCACTATTTTGTAGGTCTTCATTAACCGTCGAAGGCATAGGGAAATGCAGTATTGTTCCAAAATTAATTCATGAGGAAATTGTTTTTGAATGTCATATTATTAAGGTTAGTTTTGGAAACTCAATTATTCCTGAGTATTTTAGATTTTTATCAAATACAGCTTATTTCCGGGGTGAAGTCATGAAAAGTGCTAAAACCTCCACAATGACAACAATTTCTCAAGAGGGTATAACCAACATTTTTATACCAGTACCACCAGTTGAGCTTCAAAACCAATTCGCCGAACGCATTCAACTTATTGAAGCCCAAAAACAACAAGCGCAGCGCAGTCTAGAAAAATCTGAGGCTTTGTTTAACAGTCTGTTGCAACGGGCGTTTACGGGTGAATTAACGGCGAAGATGGCGGCATAGGGACAGTCATTCCCGTGCAGGCGGGAATCCATTTTTATGATTTAAAGTCAATTTGGATTCCCGTTTGCACGGGAATGACGGGAGTAGCGGTATGATAATGCGAGTGAATTTTTTAAGGACAATTAACAAACTTAACCATGAGTAACTTCAGCTTTCTGTTAGCCGACTTTCCTGCACTGCATGAAGATGCCGTAGAAGCTGAACAACTGACTTTACTCTCACCCAAAGCCGCCTCTATTTTTTGCCGAAGTACGCTCGAAAATGCCATCAATTGGCTGTATGACCACGACCCTAAATTAAGCCGCCCATTTAAATCTGAACTTAGCGCTTTGATGCATGCGCATTGCTTTGCCAGCCAGTTTAACCAGACCATGTTAGGCGAATTGCACCTCATCCGCAAAACAGGTAATGTGGCGGCGCATGGCGGCAAGGTGAGCCAGCAAGATGCCTTGGCCTCGCTGAAATATTTGTTCCGCTTTATGCGCTATGTGGCGACGTATTACGGCAAGCAAAGCCCCACACCGCAAGCGTTTGATGAGGG
>CAXIBZ010000055.1:0-8588 GCA_964022105.1 uncultured Methylophilaceae bacterium | reverse complement strand
CAATCTACAAGGTGGAATGCTGGAAGGCTTTGGCCGCCTATTAAAAAATGATATTCGGATGTTTATCTACCCAACCATCAATTCAGATGGGAGCATGACGACTTTGGATAACATTGAAATCGAAGGTGCCCACAAGCATTTATTTGATTACCTTGTTGGCGAGAAGCGTATTTTGGCCATAGAAGGCTACCGTAAAGATGTTCTTGGCATTCTCTCACAACATGTCTATGACAAAATCCGTAAGGGCGATGCCTCTTGGGAAGAATCCGTACCTGAATCCGTAGCTAAAGCAATTAAAGAAAAAGGATTGTTTGTATAAATTTCAGATGCTTATCGATTGCTGCACAACAATCATAGCAATTTATCTTTCTTTTAGCTGCCACTTCACTTCATGCCCAGCCCTCAATGGAACTAATACGTCACCATCATATGGATAACTCTCGGGAACCTGCCAACTTTTTTTCACCAATGTAATCGTGTCAGTGTTACGAGGCAACCCATAAAAATCTGGGCCATAAAAGCTAGAAAACCCTTCTAGTTTATCTAGCGCGTTCGCCTCTTCAAACACCTCAGCGTAGAGCTCAAGCGCCGCATGCGCTGTATACATGCCAGCACAACCGCAATCTGACTCTTTAGCTTTTTTTGGATGTGGCGCACTATCAGTACCTAAAAAGAATTTTGTGCTGCCCGATGTAGCAGCCTGCACCAAGGCTTTCCGATGTATTTCCCGTTTCAGCACAGGTAAGCAATAATGATGCGGACGCATGCCACCTTTAAACATGTCGTTCCGATTCATCAGCAGATGATGCACAGTAATCGTTGCAGCGACGTTAACGCCTGCTGCTCCAACAAACTCGGCTGCATCTTTGGTTGTAATATGCTCGAAAACAACTTTTAAATCTGGATAGCGCCCGATAAGAGGTTGCATGTGTCGATCAATGAATACCTTTTCCCGATCAAACACATCAACATCCGCATCAGTTACTTCACCATGCGCCAGCAATGGCATCCCTACTTCTTGCATGGCGCCCAGTGCAGCTGAGCACTTATCCAGACTTGTAACACCTGAATCAGAATTAGTCGTGGCGCCAGCTGGGTACAGCTTAACAGCTTGTATCAGACCACTGCGTTTAGCTTTTTTAATTTCTTCCGCACTCGTGTTGTCTGTTAAATATAATGTCATCAAAGGTTCAAAACTAGCGCCAGCTGGCAGCGCCTGCATGATACGTTCTCTGTAGGCAATTGCTAATGCCGTTGTCGTGACAGGCGGCCTTAAATTGGGCATCACAATCGCACGTCTGAATTGTTTAGCCGTATCTGCAACCACTGATTGTAGGGCGGCACCATCTCTTAAATGTAAATGCCAATCATCTGGCTGAGTAATTGTAATTTGTGCTGTCATCGTTACATCAACTTTCTAAACAGGTTTATCTTTCAAGTAAAGCGCAAGCTGATATAAATCATTCTTCTTTGCGCCAGTTATATCCGCTGCTAATTTAACAGCTTGTTTTAGCGGTAACTCTGCCAACAGTATTTTTAATTTTTTTTCTGCGTCTTCACTGACTACAGCTTGCACTTTATCGGGCGCCGCCTCTACTAGCAATACAAACTCACCTCGTCGCTGATTAGCATCACTCTCAATCCATACTTGTGCATCTCCCAGAGCGCATCGGTATATCGTTTCGAATGTTTTAGTCAACTCACGCGCAATGGTGATTCGACGGTTAGCGCCTAACACGCTAGCCATATCCACAATACACTCAACAATCCGATGTGGTGCCTCATAAAACACCAGCGTATGTTCCAGCATTTTGTGCGCCTCCAAGACCTTGCGTCTTTGCGATCCATTCGCAGGCAAGAACCCAACAAAGCTAAATCCATTTTTCGCAATTCCAGACACAGACAAAGCTGCAATCACAGCACTAACACCAGGAATTGGCACAACTTTCACGCCAGCATTATGTATTGTATCAACCACAATCGCGCCTGGATCACTGATTCCAGGCGTTCCAGCATCTGTAACCAACGCAACACTCTCACCAGCTTGCAAGCGTTCTAATAACATTTGCGCCGATTTATGTTCATTATGTTCGTGTACAGCAATGAGTTTTTTTGTGATACCAAAATGAGATAGTAAACCAGCTGTATGTCTGGTATCTTCTGCCGCAATGATATCCACACTTTTTAAGATATCCAAAGCTCTTAAGGTAATATCACCAAGGTTTCCAATTGGCGTTGCGACCACATATAATATAGATTGCGTCATCATTGAAATTTTAACGCGAAGCGTATACAACAGCTATAAAAAAACCAACAATATGTGCAATAGATGAAAATCAATAAAAATAATGCAGGACTAGCAGCCGAAACAATTGCTGCAACTTTTTTGCAAAACAAAGGACTTAAACTTGTGGCGCAGAACTATCATTGCCGGTTCGGGGAAATTGATTTGATTATGAAAGATGCCAGTACACTCGTGTTTGTTGAAGTGCGGCTTCGATCTAATCATCAGTTTGGCAGTGCAGGAGCGAGCATCACATTGCAAAAACAAAAAAAGCTGATTGCGACAGCACAATATTATTTACAAGCAAATAATAATATTGATTGTCGTTTTGATGCTGTTTTAATGAATAAAGCCGACTTGAATCATGTTGAATGGATCCGTAATGCATTTGACGCATAATAGGCGTATTATTCACAAAAAAACCATGCTTAAATAAATCTTAGGAGACCCCAATGCCATCTTTATCAAAACTGTTTATCAGCACCGCATTTATTATCGCAACATCGACACAACTAACAGGCTGTTTCACAGCTGCCGTTGGTGGCGCTGCTGCAGGGGGTGCAATAGCAACCGATCGCCGTACTGCAGGTATTTACGTTGAAGATGAAAATGTCGAAATCAAAGCATTACAACAAATCAGGAAAGCGCTGTCAGAAGAAGCACATGTTAATGTCACCAGCTACAACCTTAATGTGTTATTGACCGGTGAAGTACCTACTCAGCAAGCCAAACAGGAGGCTGAAAACATTGTTAAAGCCATCGAAAATGTTAAGAACATTACCAATGAGCTTGTTGTTGGCCCGAAAAGCAGCATCAGCGACCGTGCAAACGATACCTACATCACCTCAGTGGTTAAAGGAAAGTTTGTTGCTGAGAAAAATTTTGCTGCAAATAACGTTAAAATAGTTACCGAAGCGAGTGTTGTTTATCTAATGGGCATTGTCACTGACTATGAAGGAAGATTAGCAACAGAAATTGCACGCACAACAGATGGCGTTGCAAAAGTCGTTAAGGTTTTTGAATACAAATCGTAAACCAATCACGTATTAGGAAACATCAGCAATATGGAAAACAAACCTGAAGAAATAATTATTCAAAGCTTGACTCGAGAAGGTAAGCGTTTTAGACCAAGTGATTGGGTAGACCGTATCTGTAGCAGCTATGCAACATTTGGTGAAGATCGCAAATTACGCTATTCACCCTACCTAAAACCAGAAATGATTGATGGCATTCGCTGCTTAGCAGTTGACATGCAGCTCAAAACGGCCAATCCAGAAGGCTTTGAGGAGCTAATGGAATTTGCAAGAGAAAATCAGCTCAACATTTTAAATGATGAAGGCGTATCGATCGCGGTACCCGATTAAGCAGCCAGCTGAGATTTCATCTAATAATCGTCTCTAGATACTGTCTGGAGACGATTCCCCGCTTAACCTTAACCAATTTACCCTGTGGATTATAAATATAACTGGTTGGCAATACCTCGGCCGCACCAATTTGCTTAACCACATCTTCATTACCTAGCACAATTGGGTATGACATCAACATATCATCCACATAGGTCTCAACTTCCTGTAACGTTTCATAGTCAAAAACGACGCCGATGACCATTAAGTCAATCCCTTTACGGCTATCATATAAATTAACCAAATCTGGAATCTCCTCTAAACAGGGCGGACACCACGTGGCCCAGTAATTAACGATTACCCACTTTCCTTTATAGGAAGCAAGTTGATGGGTTACCCCATTCATATCAACCAATGTGAACTGATCTTGCGCAAAGCTCATGTGGCTGGTTAGTGAAATCAGCAACAGTAACAAAGAAGTAAGCAACCTTTTTATTGATGCCATCATCTTTAATTTCCCCCACGCAAATAAAGTGATAAACTAGTTCTCTAGCTATATAGTAACCCAAACATACGGAGCATGTATGCCAATCAGCTTTAAGCTTCCAGAGTTAGAAGAAAACCCAGTATTATTAGCTGAAACGCGGACGAGTAAAATTAGTGAGTTTATTCGCAACTTGCCTTTTAGCGATCCATATAGAGCCGCTTCAGACCTCATTGAGGAGCTACAAACGCTAAATCGCCAGAAAATAGCCTATGCAAACAGAGTTAATGCACTAGAAGCATATCGCACAGCTGCCCATCAAGTTTCTCAAGCACTTATTCCAAAATTTAGTTATGCCAGCCTGCATATTTATAAAAAAAAAAAAAACTACGCAGATACCGTTGTCAAACTCTGGCAAGAAATGGCTTATGGTTATAAATGGGCGCTCATCGACTTACAGAATAAAATTATCAACATCAATAGTGACAAGGCCGCAGCGCTCATTATTCAGCGTGCTATCCATGCAATCAAAGAAACCGCTTTAATCAATTACGTCACTTATCACACACCCGATAAAGCCACATGGGCGGAGCTCCATCAACTTTACTATTGTGCACTCCAGCAAAATGCGCAAGAACTACCAGTTAATGAAAATTTATCTGATGACGAAGAGAGTTCAGTCAATGCCGTGTATACACAAATTCTGTTGCTGGCATTAGCTCACCCTCACCGCTTATGTAGCCAGGATATTATTAAAACAGATGCTTATTTACAAAAAATAGCCAAAGATGCTGAGCTCAGTCCTATTGGTTTTATTGAAAGCAGTGTAGGCGTGTTTTTAATTGAATTGGATGGCAATCAACCGCCAAAAGCCTATGCAAAAAAACATGATGAGCCTAACAGCGAAACAGACCTGCTTCTACTAACAATTAAAGTTGCTAAGCGTATACACACACATCTCAAACTGTTAACAGACGGCATCCTACCAAATGATGGGAGTTTGCCTGAAAATGCCATTAGTAATCATGATGAAGACTTGCTCATGCATTTAATAAACCACTTTGGCAAATCGCCTCTGAGAGCTTTTACAAGAGCAAGAAAAAATGATGGCATGGAGCTAGGAATAGGTATTCATGACGCGCACTACTTTGCCCCTAAAATAGGAAATGACTATAAAAACCTCGTGGTTAAAAGTGCTGCAGTAAAACCATCGCGCTGGCAAATCTTAAATCAAAGCGCAGGCGGGTATGCACTGCGCAAGTTCAACTCCTCGCAAGTTTCGATGCAAGTGGGTGATGTGGCTGCTATCAAAAACAATGAAACACTATCATGGGAAGTTGGCATTATTCGCTGGGCAAGCATCAATGAACTTGACCAGCTTGATATTGGATTTGAGCTTGTTTCACCAAAAGTGAAAGCGATAATGACAAAATCTAAGAAAAATGCATCGGAAATCAAAGCGTTATCTCTGCCAGAAATTAGTGCTCTAAAGCAACAGGCAACAGTTATCGTACCAAGGGGAGCATACACTTCTGGCGAAACCATTGAACTAATAGAGGACGATGCAAGAACCACAATATTGATCACCAAGTTAATTGAACGTAGCTCTTCATTCGAGCGCTATCAATACAGCTTGATATAACAGCTGTGATATTGTTATACTGTCGTTTCAATATTCCAGTTTAATTGGAACTTACATAACATTTAATCCACTAACAAACGAAAATGCTGCGCATTAAAAGCTTGTTGAATTCTGATTTAACCTAAAATTTCAACCGTTGAGGTCCCCATGAGCGAACAAATTATTCATCTTAGCGATGCTAGTTTTGAAGAACAAGTACTACAATCACAACTACCAGTATTAGTTGATTACTGGGCTGAATGGTGTGGTCCATGCAAAATGATTGCACCTATTCTTGAGGACATCTCAAAAGAGTATGCTGACCGTTTAATCGTAGCGAAACTCAACATTGATGATAATCAACAAACACCGCCTAAATACGGCATACGCGGCATACCAACGCTAATGTTATTTAAAAATGGCAATGTTGAAGCCACAAAAGTTGGCGCATTATCAAAATCACAACTCATGGCTTTTATAGATAGCAACATTTAACAAGTTTATACATCTGGCTTCCTAGCAAGCCAGATGTCCTTAATTTAACTAATCTGTTTTATTAACCATCCCTTCTAGCGAGTCATCCCAATGCACCTATCCGACCTGAAACATTTACCTGTCACCAAGTTAGTTGAAATGGCAATTGAAGATAATATCGACAATGCGAGCCGCATGCGAAAGCAAGATCTTATATTCGCCATTCTCAAAAACAAAGCAAAACAGGGTGATAACATTTTTGGCGACGGCACATTAGAAGTGCTGCAAGATGGCTTTGGCTTTTTGCGCTCTCCTGATACATCTTATCTTGCTGGGCCAGGTGATATTTACGTATCACCTTCGCAGATTCGCCGATTTAATTTACACACGGGTGATAGTATTCAGGGGGAAATACGCACACCGAAAGATGGTGAGCGCTACTTCGCATTAGTAAAAGTGGATACCGTTAATGATGAGAAACCAGAGAATACCAAACATAAAATCTTATTTGAAAATTTAACGCCACTTTTCCCTACGGAACCATTAACGCTAGAGCGCGACATTAAAGGTGAAGAGAATGTAACAAGCCGTGTCATCGACATGATTGCACCAATTGGTAAGGGACAACGCGCACTTATTGTTGCTAGTCCAAAAAGTGGTAAAACAGTGATGATGCAAAACATAGCACATGCGATTACTGCTAATCACCCAGATGTTGTGCTAATTGTACTTCTCATTGATGAACGTCCAGAAGAGGTCACTGAAATGACACGCTCTGTTAAAGGGGAGGTCGTTGCATCAACTTTTGACGAACCAGCTGCACGCCATCTACAAGTAGCAGAGATGGTATTAGAAAAAGCTAAACGCCTAGTAGAGCATAAAAAAGACGTTGTAATTTTACTAGATTCGATTACACGATTAGCACGCGCTTACAACACAGTAATACCATCCTCAGGCAAAGTGTTGACTGGTGGTGTTGATGCAAATGCACTACATAAACCAAAGCGCTTTTTTGGTGCTGCCAGAAATGTGGAAGAAGGTGGGTCACTCACGATTATTGCAACAGCCTTGGTAGATACAGGCTCGCGTATGGATGATGTTATTTACGAAGAGTTTAAAGGCACAGGTAATATGGAGATTCACTTAGATCGCCGTATGGCCGAAAAACGTATTTACCCTGCTATCAATGTCAGCAAGTCAAGTACACGCCGCGAAGAACTTCTCATCGACAAAGATGTTCTACAGAAAATATGGGTACTACGTAAACTGCTCTATCCAATGGATGACTTGGAAGCAATGGAGTTCTTACTTGATAAGATTAAAGCAACAAAAAACAATGCTGACTTCTTCGACAGCATGCGTCGTGGAGGATAATCTCCTCATTTCACGTTAAATGGTTGTTTTTTACTTGCTTCGCAACATAAAAAACAATAGAATGCTGAGTTCTGAAAATAAAGATTAAAGTTAGATGTTCTTTTCGTACATTTAACGCACAAAAGATAAGGTTATATTATGAAAGATGGCATCCACCCAGAATACAGAGAAGTCGTGTTCCAAGACATTGGTGCAGATTTTAGCTTTATAACACGCTCAACGATTGCAGCCAAAGATACAATTAAGTGGGAAGATGGTAAAGAATACCCATTGGTTAAAATCGAGGTATCATCAAAATCTCACCCGTTTTACACTGGTAAGCAAATGATTCTTGATACTGCTGGTCGTGTTGATAAGTTTAAAAAGAAATATGGCATGTAAGCAACCGATATGGTTTAAAGAAAAGGCAGCTAAGCTGCCTTTTTTTATGGCTTTTTTGCATGCCCAGCAGTTCAAAATGCTAAAATCGTCTTTAAACAATATGATTAGGCAATACACCACTTATTATGCAGTTTGATTTAGACCATGACTGGCAAGGTAATATTTCGACGCCACGAGCCAGAATTGGTGAACGTGCAAAAACACGTTTGCTCATTCTACTGTGCGCTATCTGGTTGTCGATGGGATTAATTGGGCACCACCCATGGAAACCGTTTGAGTCAGATGCAATCAGCACCATTAAAAATGTTATCGATAACGGACATTTGCTTGCACCTGTTTCTGCGAGCAATAGCCAACTGTCAAACCCACCTTTGTATTATTTAAGTGCGGCACTAACGTCCAGCGCATTGGGTGGCATATTGCCAAGTCACGATGCAGCCAGACTTGTCACTGGCTTTTGGATGCTTGTCACCTTATTGATGATCGGTATGACAGGTAGAGAGCTTTGGGGTAAAGGTTTTGGCCGACAAACATCTTTTATTTTCATTAGTTCTATTGGCCTCGTCATCGCCGCACACACGCTCACACCAGAAGTCTCTGCATTAACAGGCATGTCAACTGGCTTTT
>CAXIBZ010000054.1:0-8718 GCA_964022105.1 uncultured Methylophilaceae bacterium | reverse complement strand
TTACTCTTATTATGTTCATAAATTATTAATATACAACTGTAAAAAATCTCAAGTTATTGTACTGAAAACAATAGCCAACGCTAGTGCAATTACAAATTGTTACATCTGTATAAATTTAAACTAATCACCATTAGGTTTGAATTTGAGGTTTAAGTTCCGAAACCTTGCCATAGCGTCTGGATCTTGCGGTAATGGAAACGGCTCAGATGCTATAATAGCGCGCTCGACCGCATCATCACAAGCCTTACTCCCACTTGATTTAGCCAGTGTAGGGCTACCACTAAACTCTCCATTTGGTAGCAAGCTAATTTTAAAACTTGGCTCTGGGTTTCCATCGGCACATAGGGATTTATTGACATTCCCCCTAACCTTGGCTTGAATCTTAGCAATATACTCATCTACAATACCCTGACTGGCGGCCATGGCAGCCTCTTTATTTGCATCACCTAGCTCTTCATTATTCATTTTTTGCAGTGCTTCAAGTGCTTCTTGCGCTCTTTTGTCCTTGTTTGGATCTAACGCATCTTCTCTTGCTGCCTCTTTGATAGCATCAAGCTTTTTCTGTCTTTCTAATTCTTGTCGTTTTTTCTCTTCAGCCAACTTCTTTTTCTCTGCCTCTTCGGCCTTCTTCTTCGCTTCTGCTTTCTGTTTTTCTTCTTCTAATTTCTTTTTCTTCTCTTCTTCCGCTTTTTTCTTTTTGTTTTCCAGCTCAATATCGACTTTAGGCACTTCGGGCTCTGGTTTAGGCTCAGGCCTGACTTCTACAGGCTCTGGTTGTTTTTTTACCTCAGGTACTGGCTTAGGAGGTTCTGGCTCTATTTTAGGTTCTGGTTTAGGTAATGGCTGACTTTTGCTAGGCAAATTATCCCAAAGCATGACATCACTCACACTAACAACGGTATGGGCGGCTTTCCATTGAAAGGAGAATAGCAATATGCCAACCAGCAGCACGTGCACAAGCACAGCAAGCAAGCCTGCTTTCCAAGCAAATGATGACTCATGCTTTCTAAACATACATCTAAGGTGCTGGTTTAAACAGCAACCCTACCTTTTCTACTTGTGCTTGTTTCAATAAATCCATTATCGTAACAACTTTTCCATATTCTGTTTTCTCATCCGCTGCCACAACTACGGGCCTTGGCGTTTTTTCCAATTTACTTTTAACTTCAAATAAAAGTTGATCTGGTGGCAACGTGATGCCCTCAATTTCCGCATCACCGCTTTTCCTAACGGTAATGACTAATGGCGCTGCAGCTTGCTTCAATGCTTGCCCCACCGATGGCAAATCGACCACGCCAGGGTTAGTCATTGGTGCAGTCACCATAAAAATGACGAGTAACACCAACGTCACATCAATATAGGGCACAACATTAATTTGATTCATCATGCGGCGTTTACGTGTTCTTGCCATTCAAAACTCCTTATGTCTTACTGCACGTTATCCTCAGAATTAAGCGCGACGCTGTAGGATATTAGTAAACTCTTCTATAAAACTTTCGTAACGTACTGAAAGCCTATCGACACTTGAAGCAAAACGGTTATAGGCAATGACAGCAGGGATTGCCGCAAAAAGGCCAATCGCCGTTGCTACCAGCGCTTCTGCAATGCCTGGAGCTACCTGGCTCAATGTTGCTTGTGCCACGTTTGACAGACCCCTGAAAGAATTCATGATACCCCACACTGTGCCGAATAGACCAATGTAAGGACTTACGGAACCTACAGAAGCCAAGAATGGCAAGTGTGCATCAAGATCATCCATCTCTCTGTTGTATGAAGCACGCATTGCTCGACGAGCACCCTCCATCACATCACTTTTTGAGTCATTATTTCCATTCTGTTTGTGTCTGACAAACTCTTTAAAGCCTGCTTCAAAGATGCTTGCCATGCCTTGCGACTTGCCTCTTTTTTTACCCGCTGACAATCCGTCATACAGCTTGTTTAAGTCTCCGCCAGACCAAAACGCATTCTCAAACTTATCCGCATTGCTTTCAGCAGCCTTAACCGTAAAAAACTTAATAAAGATATACCACCAAGAAAAAACAGATGTGATGAGCAAAATTGCCATGACGACCTGTACCGGGATACTCGCCCCAGAAATGAGGGTTAATAAAGACATATCATTTGCTACACTCATACTGACTCCATTTTTATTAAAACTGACTGAGGAATAACGGTGGGTTTAAAAGTTGTATTATTAACGCAGGCGAGTTTGACCTGTGCTTCTACCAAAAGTTGATTGTCTTTTGTGATCTTTTGATTAAACACCATACTACTACGACCTACATTTTCTATATTGCTGGAAACCAGCAATAAATCGTTAAATTTTGCTGGCTTTTTAAAAGATATGCGCATGCTGTGTACGACAAATACGACAGCTAACTCATCTCTTAAATAAGTCTGCTCAAAACCAAGCGCACGTAGCCACTCTGTCCGCGCGCGCTCCATAAAATTGAGATAATTACTATGATAAACTACGCCGCCACTATCTGTATCTTCATAATAAACGCGCACTGGCCAACTATGCGCCTTGCTCCCAGACATCACTGCTGCCATAGGTCTCCAGTTTCTAATGCTTTAGGGACCGCTAATCCGAAATGCTGATAAGCCAAGCTTGTAGCCACACGGCCACGTGGGGTTCGCATGAGATAGCCCTGCTGAATGAGATAAGGCTCTAACACATCCTCTATGGTGTCGCGCTCTTCGCCAATTGCTGCTGCTAAGTTATCCAACCCTACAGGACCACCACCAAATTTCTCTAAAACTGCTTGCAGTAACTTTCTATCCATCACATCAAAGCCAAGCTTATCGACATCAAGCATCTCTAGTGCTGCATCTGCTATTTCCGCACTCACTTGTCCGTCAGATTTAACCTGTGCATAATCGCGGACGCGACGTAGCAGGCGATTAGCAATTCGCGGCGTGCCACGAGACCGTTTGGCAATTTCTTGAGCACCTGATGCTGTCATTTCCAACTCAAGTAATCCCGCACTTCGAGAAACAATACGCCCTAATTCTTCCGTGGTATAAAACTCCAATCGAGAGACTATACCAAAACGATCTCGCAATGGATTTGTCAGCATTCCCGCTCGCGTAGTTGCGCCGACTAGTGTAAACGGAGCCAAATCTAATTTCACTGATCGCGCAGCAGGACCTTCCCCTATCATAATATCCAAACGATAGTCTTCCATTGCTGGATACAAGATTTCTTCAACTACTGGAGATAAACGATGAATTTCATCGATAAACAAAATATCATTTGGCTCCAGATTTGTGAGCAATGCAGCCAAGTCTCCCGCTCTCTCAAGCACAGGGCCTGATGTTTGGCGAAGATTGACGCCCATTTCTCGCGCGATAATGTGTGCAAGGGTAGTTTTACCTAATCCTGGAGGACCAAACAATAGCACGTGATCCAATGCTTCACTCCTACCACGTGCAGCATTGATGAATATTTCAAGTTGGCTTCTGGCTTTTTCTTGCCCAACATACTCATCCAGTATCTTTGGGCGTAACGCACGCTCAATAACTTCCTCTTGCGTACTTTCTGTGGCCGGAGCTATTAAACGCTCGGTTTCAATCATGATTCAACATTGTTTGGCGGTTTACCTATCAAATGACAAGTTTTCTTTAATTCCGCAATTCTACCTGAGAAAAATTTTCTATCAAATTTTTCATTTCAACAGGTCGACCTAAACCAATACCTTGTCCGTAATGCACGCCAATTTGCTTTAACTCTTTCAGTATTTCATCATTCTCAACAAACTCTGCCACTGTCTTGATGTTAAGCGCTTCGGCAACTGAATGAATTGAACGGACCATCGCATGGTCTATTTTATTGATATGCATTTCCTTCACGAAAGAGCCATCAATTTTTAAATAATCAACCTCAAAATTCTTCAAATACATGAATGAAGACATGCCGCTACCAAAATCATCCAATGCAAATTTGCAGCCTAATTTTTTGAGCGCCGTTAATAAGTTGATGGTGTTTTTTAGATTCACAATAGCGGCTGTCTCAGTAATCTCAAAACAAATCGCCGTCGGTGGGATAGCATATATCGCGAGCTGCTCTCTGATGTAGCCTAAGAAACTTTTATCTCCTAAAGATGTACCTGACAGATTAATTGAAAAAATGTAATCACATCTTTCCCGGCTGAGGTCAAGCAATTTTCGATAAGCTGAAAACGTATTTTTAATCACCCACCGGTCTATGTTGGGCATTAGGTGATAGCGCTCAGCTGAAGGGATAAAAGAAGTTGGCAGCGTGATTTCACCTTCTTCTCCCAACTTACGAATGAGCACTTCAAAATGATGTTGCTGTGAAGAATGGTACGAAAGCGGTACGATTGGCTGACAATATAATACAAAACTATCGTCATCAATTTCATCCGTAATATCTGATATTGCACTAACCGCTTTATGCCGCTGCAAGTTCTCCATATCGCCATGATTGTATAAAAAACTTTGATTGCGCCCAGCATTTTTTTCTTTTTTGCAAGCCGCATCCGCAGCATGCATGATGTCACTTGTACTTGTAAATGTTGCATCCACAACTAAAATACCAACGCTTACTCCTATGTTGAATACTTTGTCTTGGTGTACGAATCGATAATCACGAACCAACTTTAGCAATCGATCAACAATCATATTAGCACTTGCCAAGCTCGCCCCCATCAGTAGCAAACCAAACTCATCACCACCGAGTCTTGCTAGCGTATCTCTCTCGTTTATCTTATTGGCAAATAAAGCGCTGATTTGCTTAAGCAATTCATCCCCGGCACTATGACCACAAGTATCATTAACCAATTTAAATTGATCTAAATCAAGATAACAAAATATATGCTGCGTGTCATATTTTGTTGCATTATCTAGTGCTTCCGCTAACCTCACTTCGAACTCACGTCGATTGATTAGCCCTGTTAAATCATCATGCTGTGCCTGATGTCGCAGCAAGGCTGTTGCATCATGAATTTTTTCTTGCATGTGATCGTAAGCATTCTTTAAACTTTGCGACATCAAGTTAAAACCCGTTTGTAAGACCTTCAACTCTCCACTTGAGTCTTCTTTAATCGTATGGGAAAAAACACCCTCACCTAGTTTATCTACGGCAAAAGCAATCTCTTGTATCGGTTTAGTGATGTTACGACCAATAAACCATGCAATTAGAGTACTGGACAATAATCCGAAGAGTCCAATTAATATCATTTTCAGAATAAGATCTTGCTTAAGCGTTTGAAGCGCCAGATTGCTTAATTCAACATACACATAGCCAATCACTAAATCTGATGGCGCTCTTTTAAGTGAAGCTTCTCCAAGTGTTTCCGTAGGAAAGTCTTCAACCTCTTCCAGACTTCTTTCTATTGGTGACAGAAAGATTACGCCGTTTTTCCATGCAAGTTCTTGGCTCTTGTTTGCAATCATTTGCTGCAATAGTTTTTTTGAAATGGGACGTCCACTGAACGCTAACACGCGACCTGTAACATCGGTAATTACAACAGACCTTAATTCCTGTTCGTTGGTTAAAATTTGCTGAACAAGTTTTTGTAGTCGATCTAAATTGCCTGAAATAACACCATATTCAGCGGCTGGCGCAAGCTGCGTAGCAATAATCCGACCACGGTCATATAGTGAATAATTTAAATTACCAAACACCTTTGTAATAGCATACCCAGCTAAAATAATGGCAAATAGAACAGCTGGCAGTGTGCCAAGTAGAATTACTCTCGATTTAATACCTAAGTTCTGTATCATTGTGCTGCCTCCATAGGCTCGCTTGCCTCTAGTGCCAATAATTGCTGGTAAATATCATTTTCATCAGCCAGCTTTAAATTTAAAGAACGCTGTACTTGTCGATTAATAATCACTGAAAAATATTTTGGCACTACTGGCGGCGGCAAACCTTTTGTATGCTTTTGAGAGTTTATTGCAATTTCTGCCGCTTGTGTTGCCAATTGCTTTGCATTGCTAAAAACAGATGCTAAGGCACCTGCCTTAACGTAAGATTTTGAATAGCCAATAACAGGCACCTGATGTCGATAACTAGTCAATAAAATGGGTTGCGCTGTCTCACGATTGTATACGATAGGATCTGGAATAGCCAGTAACACATTGTTTTTATTGAAAATTGATTCCAGAGTTGATATCAAATCCAAACTAGATGTAAGCTCTCTGACATCAACGTTAAATCCATTTTGTTCTGCCGCTTCCCTTAAAAAATCTTCATATCGATTTGAAGTTGTCCCAAGCAGTATAGCCATGTTTTTTGCTGATGGCATAGCAATTTTAGCCAATCCAATTTGACGCTTAAATGGCTGATCAAGCACGATGGCACTAAAAATACCCAGTCTACGACCACTTTTATACATCAATTGATTGAAAGCTGGCAAAGGTACAAAAACACCTAAGACCGGTGTTGTATGTTTGAGTTTACTTGAGGCTTGCAATGCTGTTACGCCCAATGCAATGACTAGCTCACTATTCTCGGCCACTGTAAGCCTATCCACTTCAGTTAAGTTAATAACGGTCACCTGCATTGTATGTGACTGGTCATCGCTAAGCACTTCTTTAAATTGCTGGACAAACTCATCATTGGCAGTTGAAGCGTGACTCATCACAATCGTAATGCCAGTGTAAGCTTGGGCTGGCATTGACAATAAGAGTGCCAATGGCAACAACCGTAACAGGTATTTAATCAGTAAATTTGTAAACTTCAACAAAGCAATCGACTTATGGAAGCAAGCTCATGGCCTGCGCATTAAAAATTAAGCGTAACATTTAATCGTGCGCGACGTTTTGCCGTGTTGTAATCAGCAAACTCTTGGTAATGGTTATTAAACAAATTTTCTACCACAGCAGAGACTTCTCCATTCCACTTTCCAGCTACAAACCGACGTGCTAATCTAACGTTACATTTTCTTATTAAATCGACTGGATCACCATCCCCCAAAAGGGTAGCTTCACTAGTTTGATAATAGGAGACACTACCATCCCAATTCGCGTCGAACTGATGTGTTAGTAACACACTAGCTGTATTACTGGGCATTGATCGCTCGTAGTTCTTCGCCAGTTTTTCTTTTGTTTCACGAATGCGTACATGGGTATAGTTCAACAGTAGATTAGTTTTTCTAGCTAATTGCCATTTAACCTGCGTCTCAAAGCCATTGACTTCAGCTGTTCCTGAATTAACCGCGCCTTCTATGTTTTCAGCATCAGTAAGCAGCACAAACCCAGGAGGCGTTACAAATTTTGAATCTCGCCTATCAATATGATCTGAAATAATGTCATAGAAAAGTCGTGCATCAATATCCAGCTGACCAATTTTACCTAAGTAACCAATTTCTTTAGAGATAATACGCTCTGGATCTACACTCCCTAAATTTGCATCATATTGCTGCAATAACGTTACGCCAGGAAGCAACGTAGGGACCTGCAATAATCGATTAAATCTCTCTTCTACATAGTTGGGTGTTCGCAAAGCTGAAGATGCGCCCACTCTTATTGTATGATTCGGTAAAACTCTATAGTTAACACTGACTCTAGGAGAAATATCGGTACCTGTAAAATCATTATGTTCAATCATCGCCCCTGCATTGAACAGCCAGCTCCCATGGGGCGACCACTCCGTATGGCCGAATATTCTTTGCAAATCGAAATAGTCAGTTTTATTAGTTCCCAAATAAAATGGCGCGCGCAGACTATCTTGTCGCAAATTACCACCCCAAACAAACCTTAAATCACTGCCTACTGAAAAATTATGCTGTGCTTCAATATCATATCGTTCTATTTCTGTGAGATTGTTAACCGAAACAGTATCGTTCACTAGCTGCGCACCAAAACCAGCACCTAATCCAGCTTGAATTGCAAATGCTTCCACTAAAGGCCTTAAGTTAACAGAAGTCGTTTTATCATTTGAACGGTCAAAGGAATGAAAGGCTTGTAAGGAAAAGTCACTTTCTTCAGAAATATTATGGCGCCAACGAACTAATTCATAATGATTATAGATTTGTTTCGTTCGAGGAAGAAACACGAGGGAATCTTCATTAATATTGCCTTCACCCCTAGCACCATCCACCAATCCAAACTCAAACTCAATATTATTGTTATTATTAAACTGATAATCAGCGCGCATGTTAAGTAAACGGGTGCGTTTAAAATCATTACGATTATCGAACCCATCATCTTCGCGGTAGCCAGTTGTAATACGGTAATTTAAATCGCCAGTATGTCCACCATGACGATAAAATGTCTCGTTTCGCCCATTGCCATGGGTCGCAATTACAGTGTTACCTATCACTTGAGAAGGGTGCTGGGTAATGATGTTGATTACCCCAAAGTAAGAGTTTGCTCCATAGCTGGCTGCGTTTGGTCCCCGCGTGACCTCAATCCGTTCAATATCTGCAATGGCTAACGGTAATTCACTCCACTGCACCCCACCATATAATGGACTATATACAGAGCGTCCATCAATTAGCACCTGCATACTGCCAGCATATGCACTCGTCATGCCATGGTAACTAACTACATGGTTGGTATTATGGACATACCCGGCATTTTCACCGACGTAAAAACCAGGGACCAACCGAAATATCTCAGGCAAATCAACAATCCCTGCCGCACGTATCATCTCGCGGTCAATAACCGTCACAGCCGAAGGTGCGTCTGATTTTGGTTGAGAAAGACGTGAAACCGATAGTACCGCTGGCACTTCCCCGATATAATCTT
>CAXIBZ010000053.1:0-8861 GCA_964022105.1 uncultured Methylophilaceae bacterium | reverse complement strand
CGTTTGGGGGTTTGTGCCAGATCAGAATTTAGTCGGAAAGGCGTTCTTTATCTGGTTTAATTTTGATGAGTTTGGCAGAATTGGCAATTCGATTCATTAAGTTCAGGAGATTGATATGTTGAAAAAACAAGCAGGCATGACCTTTTTAGGCTTTGTTATCGTTGCTATCATTGCGATTTCGCTGATATTAGCAGGCGTCAAAATTGTACCTGCATACATTGAGTTTTCTGGAGTAAAGAAAATCATCAATAATATTGGCAGCAAGCCTGAGTTTGATAGCATGAGTAAGCAAGAAATCATGGAAGCATTTGATAAAAATGCGAGTACGGGGTATGTAACAGTTGTAAATAGCAAGGATTTAATTTTCAGCAAAGACCCCAGCGGTAAAAACGTAGTGTCAGTCCAATATGAAGTTGTCACCCCTTTAGCATTTAATCTTAGTGCTTTAATGGATTTTAAAGCATCGACAGAAAAATAGACCTTCATGCAATTAGACAGTCTGCAAAAACGGCTCGGATATTGGTTCAAAAAACAAGACTTATTAAAACAAGCACTGACACATCGAAGTTATAGTAGTCATAACAATGAACGTCTTGAATTCTTAGGTGATGGTGTACTTAATTTCATCGTTGCAGAACAGCTCTTTCAACGTTTTCCTAAGTTATCAGAAGGTGATTTAAGTCGTTTGCGTGCTCAATTAGTCAAAGAAGCGACTTTGTTTGAAATTGCAAAAGGCTTTAACTTGGGCGATTTGCTTAACTTGGGTGAAGGTGAGCTAAAAAGTGCAGGTTGGCGTAGACCTTCAATTTTGTCTGATGCATTAGAAGCGGTGATTGGCGCCACATATTTAGATGGTGGTTTTGCTTCAGCACAAACAATGGTACTACAGCTTTATGCAGACAAGCTAGAGAGTATTGATCCTAAAGCCATTGATAAGGATGCAAAATCCAAATTACAAGAATACCTGCAAAGCAAGAAAATTGATTTACCACATTATAGTGTAAGCTCAATCGAAGGCGAAGCCCATGCACAAACGTTTAGCGTAACTTGTGTCATAGAAAAGCTGAATATTTCAACTATAGGTGAGGGAACAAGCCGGCGCATCGCAGAACAACAGGCAGCAAAAATAGCGCTTAATCAAATATTGAAAAGTAAACAATCAACATGACAGATCATTTTAGATGCGGAACGGTAGCAATTGTAGGAAGACCAAATGTTGGTAAATCAACACTCTTAAATCACATTTTGGGTGTAAAGCTGGCAATCACCTCACGTAAAGCGCAAACGACCAGACATCGTTTGCTTGGGATACATACTACGCAAGATACACAATTTATTTTTGTGGATACGCCGGGTTTTCAGCAAAAGCATTTAAATGCACTGAATAAATCGATGAACAAAACAGTCACACAAGTACTAAACGAGGTCGATGTAGTGCTGTTTGTGGTCGAACCGATGAAACTGGGCGAGGCTGATGAAAAGGTATTACGTTTGTTACCAAAAGATAAACCCGTGATACTTGTTGTCAATAAAGCCGATTTGATGGGGGATAAAAACAATTTGTTACCACTGATTCAGGACTTTGACTTGTTACATCCATTTGTCAGTATTGTGCCAGTGAGTGCAAAAAAGAATTTGTATTTAGAAGATTTACTTGCGGCTGCCAGAATACACTTACCAAAGCAAGCTGCCATCTATGAAGAGGATGAACTAACCGATAAGAATGAGCGCTTTTTGGCATCTGAGATGCTGCGTGAAAAAATATTCAGACTGTTGGGTGACGAAGTCCCTTATTCGATAGCAGTTGAAATTGAAAAATTTGAAACGATCAATAACTTGCGTCGAATTTTTGCGGCCATAATTGTTGATAAAGATAGCCAAAAGCCGATGATTATTGGTAAGGGCGGCGCTAAGTTGAAGCAGATATCGACAGAAGCCAGACAAGATATGGAAAAACTATTTGGTGGAAAAGTCTACCTAGAAACTTGGGTTAAGGTAAAAAGTGGTTGGGCTGATAACGAAAGGGCGCTCAAAAGTTTGGGATATTAATCATGTTTGCTACAAGCAATGCCAATGAATGATTTAGATGTTAAACCAATTAATTCAGAAGACCAAGGCATCTATTATGCTGTCAATAGAAAAACTGGGGGCATCAATAATGTCTTTCAAGTGGTGTTTGACGATGGCCAATGGTATTTATATCAATTAAAAAATACAGACAAAGATGGCAGTATGGGCTGGGTCATATTAGCTGATCAAGATAATTATGTCCTTGAGCGCGTCTCCGGAGATGAAGTGATCCGTTATTTTGCAAAACCAGAGTTTCTGGAACCAAAAGGTACATGGGATATTCTTCGCAATTCGCGGTATGGTTTTGGTAAGTTTACGCCTGAAAGTATAGAGATAGGCATTCGTTATGGACTGATTGTTTTTGCCGAAAATGATAGTGTGATTGTGCCGATTTTGATCGAAAAAGCGAAAGATGAAGTGCTAAAAAGTTTAGCAGAAATAGAAAAATAATCATGGGCAGTGGACCAACTTTATATCGCTATGACAATCAGCCTGTTTTTGTTCTACATACCTATGCATTTAAAGAAACAAGCTTGGTCGCTGAGCTATTTACTAAGGCACATGGACGTGTTGCAACTTTAGCTAAAGGGGCAAGGCGGCCACGCTCCGCGATGCGAGGTCAGCTACAATCCTTTCAAATGCTTTCAGCCACATGGTCAGGAAAAAACGAGCTAAAGACGTTGCATAGTTTAGATTGGGCGGATGCTTTAACTATGCTGCAAGGTGAAGCATTAATGTGCGGTTTTTATCTGAATGAATTATTATTGCGTTTGCTGCCAAGGGAAGATGCACATGAGCAATTATTTAATTATTATCAAGCGACACTTAGAGCACTTGCCAAAGGCTTGGACTTGGCAACCCACCTAAGACGATTTGAGTTAAAGCTGTTGCAAGAAATGGGTTATGCAGTTCCCTTGCAAGTGGATGAAAATAATGCACCAATCAGTAAAGATCGTGAGTATCGCTATGAAGCAGAATATGGCGCATGTGCATTATCTACTACGCAAAAAGGCATTAAGGTCAGTGGTAAAACTTTACTCGATATGGCACAAGATGATTACACTAGCATGCAAACACAACAAGAGAGTAAAAAGCTGATGCGCTATCTACTGACACATTATCTTGGTGATAAACCATTACATACAAGACAGCTTTTAATAGACTTACAAGGTCTATAATTTATTTTAGAAACTAATTGAGATAACGGATGAAAAAATTAGGTGTCAATATTGACCATGTTGCAACAATACGTGAGGCACGAGGGACAAAATATCCAAGCGTGATTCAAGCGGCATTGCGGGCAGAGCAGTCTGGGGCAGATAGTATTACCTTGCATTTGCGTGAAGATCGCCGACATATGCAGGACGCAGACATCTATGCGCTGCGACCGCTATTACAAACCAAGATGAATCTGGAATGTGCGGTGACAGATGAAATGATTGGTATCGCTCTAAAAGTTGCCCCACAGGATGTGTGTTTGGTCCCAGAAAGGCGTGAAGAACGCACAACTGAGGGCGGGCTTGATGTAATTGAGCATTTTGAAAAAATTGCAGCAGCGACAAAAAAACTGGGTGATGCAGGTATTCGCGTATCACTATTTATTGCGCCAGATATTGAGCAAATCAACGCGGCGCATAGAGCCGAGGCCCCTGTCATTGAGCTGCACACGGGGGCTTTTGCTGACGCTACAGAGGGTAAAGCACAACTAGCTGAGTTGGAAAAAATTAAACAGGCTTTACAACATGCGTTAAGTTTAGGGCTGATTGTTAATGCAGGTCACGGTTTAAATAATCATAATGTGCATCAGATAGCAGCTTTAGAGGGTATAGAAGAACTTAACATTGGCCATGCGATTGTCGCGCATGCCTTATTTGTCGGTTGGGATAATGCGGTGCGGGAGATGAAAGCACTTATTCGTGAAGCAACGATAAAATGATATTCGGTATCGGCACAGACATTGTTGAAGTGGAAAGAATAGAGCATTCAATCGCGAAGTTTGGAGATGATTTTGCGGCACGTATTCTTGCCCCAACTGAGATGCCAAGCTATTTGCAGTCTAATATCAAAGCCAGATTTTTAGCGAAACGGTTTGCTGCTAAAGAAGCTTTTTCTAAAGCACTGGGAACAGGTTTAAGAGAGCCGGCTACTTTCCAGAATATTGCTGTGACGCATGATGATTTAGGCAAACCTACATTCTTGTTAGCAGAAGCTTTGCAAATTTTTTTAAATACTAAAAAAGTGACGCAAATGCATTTGAGTATTAGTGACGAGAAAAATCTCGCCACAGCATTTGTTGTATTAGAGACATGAATAATGAAATTGATTTCATTCGCCGTTTTGGTGGTGTGAGTCGCCTGTATGGCGATGCTGGTTTGAGCAAATTAAAAAATGCACATATCCTAGTAATAGGCATTGGTGGCGTTGGTTCCTGGGCAGTTGAAGCTTTAGCGCGCAATGCGATAGGTCAGCTCACACTGATTGATTTAGATAATGTGGCCGAATCCAATGTGAATCGCCAAATTCAGGCCTTAGATGATAATTTTGGCCTTGCTAAAGTGACGGCTATGCACCGAAGGATACTTCAAATTAATCCAACCTGTATCGTCCATGAGGTAGAAGACTTTATTACACCTGATAATGTGCAAATGATATTAGATGCTCAATATAATATTATTTTAGATTGCACTGATGATGCAAAAGCTAAAGTGGCATTAGCTACGTTTTGTAGAGAAAAGAATATACCGCTTTTAACATCAGGAAGTGCTGGTGGTCGACTTGACCCAACAAGACTGCAAGTTGATGATCTTGCATTTGTTACGGGGGATAAGTTGCTTGCCAAAGTACGTAATCAATTGCGTCGAAATCATGGGTTTCCGAAGGCGCATGATGCAAAGTCATCTGTCAAAAAGAAGCAATTGATATTTGGTGTTACATGTGTGTTTTCTGACGAGTCAACGATAAAACCAGAACAACTTTGCGAAACGGATACAACTAGATTAACTGGTTTAAATTGTGCTGGCTATGGCTCTAGTGTGAACGTGACAGCTACTTTTGGCTTTGCGATGGCACAGCTAGCTATTAACCAGCTTTTGGCTTAATCCTTTTTTATCTCCAATAAGTTGCTTTGGAAGGGCAATTCAGCATCGGCAAGTATCGTAGGCTTGTTGTTAGCATCGTGATAAAAAAACTGCCAGCTCGTATTATCATCAATGTTCGTCAGTAAAGTCTTCATCTGGTTGGCAGCAAACATAGGTAATTCACTTTCTAATGCTTTTTTACCTATTCTATTCTTCGCATCATTTACCATCGCACTATAATCTTCCTTAGCTAAACGATTAAAAATACCGCTATCGGTGTCGTAAAACTTGTATTCGGGATCGATAGCCAGAATTTCAGGGCTCGGAAATTGTAAAATGTTGATATGCTTATTTTTTTCGTCTATTGCCAATTTCACTTTGGCGAAGTCATAGCCAATAAGTACTTTTGCTTCAGAAATCAATAGTGCTTTTTTTTTGGTTTTAAATAGATTAAAAAATCGGCTTTGCTCATTCTTATAATCAAAAATATCGCTATAAGTACCCTCTGCTAAAGCAACTTTGAACACCTTTTCAATGTTATGCATCAAAGTCGTGCTATCAGCGCTTACCGTGTTAAGTTTTTTCTTAGTTTGTAAATATATATAAGCAATCAAACCACCAATCACAAGGCCTGAGACTAGTCCTATTAATGCATCCATTTAAATCAACTCTATTCGGTTATGACTCATTTGCTTATTTCACTTTCATACTCTGGAAAGTATTGATTGATAACACGTAAATCAAATTTTCTTAGAATACTGGTGTTTGATTCCCGTTCAAGCAGGAACTCAAAGGATTTTTTTACCAGTTCCAATGTGCTCATTGAGTCGTTGCAAAGCTGAAGAGCATATTCAGGTTGCACAGTGACGTCATGTTCTGTCGTGCGATTAGCCGACACTGTTACATGAAATATGTTCGTGTTTACTTCCCTAACATCAATTTTTGTCATATAGAACTCACTAATAATTCAGTTTAATACTTGAAATTTAGATTTTTAACCCAAATTATGGTGCAAAGTTAAGTTTAACGGATTAATCAAAAGGGCAAAAGGAAAAGTATGGCTAAAGAGAAAGCAGAAAAATTAGAATTCCGTGCTGAAGTAAAACAGCTGTTACATTTAATGATTCACTCATTGTACTCAAACAAAGAAATTGTGCTGCGTGAGCTTATATCTAATGCTTCAGATGCTGCAGATAAACTACGATTTGAAGCGCTAGCGGATGGCAGCCTCTATGAGGGTGATAGCGATTTAAATATTCGCATTGCGTTTGATAAAGATGCGCGCACTGTCACCATTTCTGATAACGGTATTGGCATGAGTAAAGAAGAAGTGGTGAATAATATTGGTACCATTGCAAAATCAGGTACTAAGGAATTTTTTGAAGCCTTGAGCGGCGATCAAGTCAAAGATGCAAATTTAATTGGTCAGTTTGGTGTAGGCTTTTACTCATCATTCATCATTGCAGAAAAAGTTACTTTGCTTACAAGGCGGGCAGGAAGCAAAGAGGCTGTTCAGTGGGAATCAAAAGGCGAAGGTGACTTTACATTGGGTGCGGCGGATAAAAAAGACCGCGGTACTGATATTATTTTGCACCTACGTGAAGGCGAAGATGAGTTTCTAAATGATTGGAAGTTAAAAACAATCGTTCGCAAATACTCAGACCACATCACATTACCTATTCTGATGAAAAAATCAGAAATGAAAGATGGCGAATTAGTATTAACGGATGAGGATGAAACGGTTAATAAAGCTTCAGCACTATGGGCGCGCGGTAAAAGCGATATTACGGAAGAAGAGTATCAAGAGTTTTATAAGCATGTCTCACATGATTTTGAAAATCCCCTTGCCTACACACATAATCGTGTAGAGGGAAAGCAGGAATATATTTCTCTGCTTTATATTCCTAGCAAAGCACCGTTTGACTTGTACGATAGAGAGCGTCGACAAGGGATTAAGTTATACGTAAAACGTGTCTTCATTATGGAAGATGCCGAAAAACTCATGCCACAATACTTACGCTTTGTAAGGGGTGTCATTGATAGTGCAGATTTGCCCTTGAATGTATCGCGGGAGATTCTACAAGATAGCCGTGATGTCGAAGCCATTAAAAATGGTTCTGTGAAAAAAATACTGGGTTTATTAGAGGATTTGGCAAAAAACAAACCTGAGCAATATGCGACATTCTGGACAGAGTTTGGACGTGTCTTAAAAGAAGGCCCAGCAGAAGATTTCGCAAATAAAGAAAAGATTGCAGGCTTGTTAAGATTTGCATCTACCCATACAGATACCGATGTACAGAATGTCAGCTTGGCTGATTACATCGGGCGAATGAAAGAAGAGCAGGAAGCAATCTATTACATCACTGCCGATAGTTTTGCTGCCGCGAAGCATTCTCCACATCTAGAGATTTTCCGCAAAAAAGGCATTGAAGTGCTACTAATGTCAGACAAAGTGGATGAATGGCTGTTGAGTAGTTTGACTGAGTTTGAAGGTAAAAAACTGCAATCAATTGCCAAAGGAGACCTTGACTTAGGTAAATTAGAAGATGAATCTGAAAAAGAAGCGCAGAAAAAAGTCGAAGAAGCAGCTAAAGATTTAATCGAACGCATTCAGAAAACGTTGGGTGATGATGTAAAAGAAGTGCGCGTTACGCACCGATTGACAGATTCCCCTGCCTGCTTAGTCGTTGGAGAACACGATTTATCGGGCAACCTTGCAAGAATTCTTAAAGCGTCTGGACAAAATGCACCTGAATCGAAACCCGTGCTTGAGATTAACCCAGCACATCGACTCGTTGAGAAGCTTAAAGCGGAAAAAGATGATGCCAAATTCAATGATTACACACGTGTGTTATTTGATCAGGCATTGTTAGCAGAAGGTGGGCAGCTAGAAGATCCCGCTAGTTTTGTAAGACGCGTAAACACATTACTCATTTAGTCTTGCAAAATGAAGCCCTTGTTTTAAAATGCAAGGGCTTTTTCATATTACCAACATATGAATCATTTATACTTACGGACTACAATTGATTTGATGATGGAATTCACAACACGGTCAGTTGGCGCGATACTTGCATTAATCAAGACGACTCTTTGAACCACATAGGGAACTACATGCCAAAACTAACACCCATCAAGCAAGCACTTAGAAACCATCTTGCTTTCTCTTGTTTTAAAACCACTAATACAGCAACGCCGCGTGATTGGTATGTAACAGCGGCTCATACGGTTCGCGATCATGTAGTAGAGCGCTGGGTGAAGACAGCTAGCGCATACAATGAAGAAGATCCAAAGCGTATTTACTACTTATCATTAGAGTTTTTAATTGGGCGTATGATGAGTAATGCTGCACTAAATTTGGGCATTAATTCACAGTTGGGTAGTGGTTTAAGTGCATTAGGCCAAAGCCTAGAAGAAGTGGTGGAGCTAGAACATGATGCAGCGCTTGGCAATGGTGGTTTAGGCAGATTGGCAGCATGCTTTTTAGACTCCATGGCAACCATGGATATACCCGCAACCGGTTATGGTATCCGTTATGAGTATGGAATGTTCAAACAAACACTTGAAGGCGGTCAACAAGTTGAGAATCCCGATGACTGGTTGCGTTACGCAAACGTTTGGGAGTTTCAACGTCCAGAATCCAGCTATACGATTAAATTCTATGGGAAAGTGATTCAGACCCATGACGGTGGGCATGTGAAAAGTCATTGGGTAGAT
>CAXIBZ010000052.1:0-8873 GCA_964022105.1 uncultured Methylophilaceae bacterium | reverse complement strand
CGCCTGAGATGTTGAACGACCCCGCGGCAATGGCGAAGTTTCAGGAAGCACAAGGCCAAATGACAAGTGCTTTGTCACGACTGATGTTGGTAGCAGAGAATTACCCTAATCTAAAAGCAGACCAAGGCTTTCGGGACTTACAAGCGCAATTAGAAGGTACCGAGAATCGAGTGACCGTGGCGCGTAACCGATATATCGCTACAATTAAAGACTACAATATCGCCGTTCGCAGCTTTCCTAAAAACCTGACAGCAATGATTTTTGGCTATGATGTTAAGCCTTCATTTGCGGTAGAAGATGAAAAGGCAATTTCAACGCCGCCCAAAGTTGAGTTTTAATGGTGATGTAGACTGTTGAAATTATTCGTTAAATTAAATTTAGTACTGCTTTTTTCGGCATTACTTTTTACGACTCAACTAACGTGGGCAGTACTAGTCGAGGTGCCTGCTTTTTCCGCAAGAGTAGTAGATCTAACGCAGACGCTGACAGCTAGTGAGCAAGCTGCTTTAGAAGACAAATTAAAGGCATTCCAAGCCACTAAAGGTAGCCAAATTGCAGTCTTGCTCGTGCCAACAACCCAGCCTGAAGCGATTGAGCAATATGCAATTAGAGTGGTCGACGAATGGAAAGTTGGTCGAAAAGACGTTGATGATGGCTTGTTAGTCTTAATTGCAAAAAATGATCGTAAAATGCGTATTGAAGTTGGTTATGGTCTGGAGGGGGTAATTCCAGATGTCTATGCAAAACGGATTATCACAGAAACAATGACGCCTTATTTCAAGCGAGGAGATTTCGCTGGCGGGATTGATGCTGCAGTTAGTCAATTGATTGGTTTGATTGAAGGTGAGCCTCTGCCTGCACCTAAAGAGGCCAATTTAAGCAGTTCCCATTTAGAAGGATTATTACCACTATTACTTTTTGGTGGAATGATATCGGGCATGATGCTCAGAGGTGTTTTTGGCACATTTATGGGAAGCGCTCTTAATGGTGGCTTAATTGGCACCATTGTCTTTTTTATTGGCTTGTCACTATTGGGTGCGGGCGTGCTTGGGTTGATTGCATTTATTTTCACGCTAATGATGGGTGGTGGGCGCGGTGTTAATGGCTACAGTGGGTATCCAACAAGAGGTGGTGGTTACAGTGGCGGCTTTGGTGGCGGTGGATTTAGTGGTGGTCTAGGTGGCGGCTTCGGCGGCGGCGGTGCATCTGGGAGCTGGTAACATTGAAAAAATTCACACGATTTTTTAAGCATTCATTCAGTAATCCATGGCAAGTGTCAAGACACTTTTCAAAAGCATCTTTGCAACGGATTGAATCTGCAATAACGGCCAGTGAAAAAAAACATACAGGCGAAATCAGATTTGTCGTTGAAGGGGGCTTGCATCCATTTGAAATAATAATTGGAAAGACGCCAAGAGAACGCGGGATTGAGCTATTTAGTCTGTTAAAAATCTGGGATACAGAATTAAATAATGGCGTGTTGATTTACTTGTTATTGGCAGACCGAGATGTTGAAATTATTGCCGACAGAGGTATTGATAAGCATGTTGGATACGACCGCTGGGATATCATTTGTCATGATATGGAAATGTTATTTAGACGCGGTGAGTTTGAAGCTGGAGTTTTACAAGGTATAGAAGAAATAACGGCCGCACTAGAAAAGCACTTTCCGATAGATGCGATAAAGAATAAGCGTAAAAAAGTGATACAGCGTAAGAAAAATGAACTGTCGGATAAGCCACTTATTCTTTAGTTTACTTTCCCTTTGTTTTGCGCAGGCAGTGTTTGCCGAATTTGCAGATATTCAGCATATTTATCATCAAACACCCTATTTGCATCAATTCTCATTTTGTCAGGGCGGCGGTTGCGCAAAAATGTCGCAATTGTCGTTGAACCAAGCTGATTGGCAACCAATTGTTAAGCTATTCCAGCCGTTGCCAAGCAACGCAGAAATGGAGCGTGCTTACTTAGCTAAAGCAATAGGCTTGCTCGAGCAAATTGTAGGCAGTAAAACTGGAACCAGTAATGATAGAGCTGGCACATTCGGGAATTCTGATTTTCCTGGGCAACAAGATTGCAACGATGAGGCTATTAATACAACGATCTATATGCGCCTTCTCCAGCAGGCTGGCTATATGCGCTTTCATGAGATTGAAGATATGCGCACGCGTAATTTCTTTTTTACTGGCTGGCCGCACACGACAGCGGTGATTCATGACATTAAAACAAAACAGCGATTTGCTGTCGATAGTTGGTTCTATGATAATGGTTTGCCTGCAACTATCGTTCCCTTTGAGATATGGAAAGACAATTATTTTCCAGACGATAGTCCTATCATTCAGCCAAAAAAAGCATCGAGACAATAAGTTTTGGCATGAAGCTTTAGCTGACTTCAAGTGCTTTTCGCGATAAAATCCACACACTTTCAACTCATGACACAATTATGCGGACATCTCAATTTTTTATTTCAACTCAAAAAGAAGCGCCAAGCGATGCAGAACTGATCAGCCATCAACTGATGGTGCGAGCTGGCTTAATCAAAAAGCTAGGCAGCGGTTTGTATAGCTGGATGCCATTAGGTCTGCGCGTCCTTAGGAAGGTAGAGGCAATTGTTCGAGATGAAATGAACAAAGCAGGTGCTTTAGAGTTGCTGATGCCAGCAGTGCAGCCGAAAGAACTGTGGGATGAAACGGGTCGTTGGGCAGTGTTTGGACCACAAATGCTCAAAATTAAGGACCGTCATGACCGTGATTTTTGTTTTGGACCTACACATGAAGAAGTGATTACTGACATAGCACGTAAAGAAATCAGTAGTTATAAACAGTTACCACTCAATTTTTACCAAATTCAGACCAAATTTCGCGATGAGATTCGTCCACGTTTTGGTGTCATGCGTGCGCGTGAGTTTTTAATGAAAGATGCTTACTCTTTTCACACAAGTCAAGATTGCTTAGTCAATACTTACAATAAAATGCATGAGGCTTACAGCAATATCTTCACACGATTAGGTTTAAAGTTTCGTGCAGTAAAAGCAGATTCTGGCGCCATCGGTGGAGATGGGTCACAAGAGTTCCATGTTTTGGCTGACAGTGGTGAAGATGCTTTAGCTTATTGTGAAAGCTCAGATTATGCAGCGAATGTTGAGTTGGCAGAAGCAATAACCATTGGTGAGCGAAATGCAGCCAGTGAAAGCATGCAAGAAGTGGACACTCCTAAACAGACTGCTTGTGAAGATGTCGCTAACTTGCTGGGTATCAGTATCCAAAGTACAGTTAAAGCGATTGCCTTAATGGCGGATGAACAATTCTGTTTGGCATTGTTAAGAGGCGATCATCATTTAAATGAAGTAAAGTTATCTAAATTGGATGGTTTTACAGCGTTTAGGTTTGCTACAGAAGAGGAGGTGCGCAGTCATCTTCACTGCCCACCAGGGTTTATTGGTCCAGTTGGTGCGGCTGACAACATTAAGATAGTGGCAGATAAAACCGTTGCTGTGATGAGTGACTTTGTGTGTGGCGCGAATAAGCCAAAGCTGCATTTAAAAGGAGTTAATTTTGGACGTGACCTACCGGAACCAGACTTGGTGGCTGATATCCGCAATGTCATTGATGGTGATATGAGTCCAGATGGGCAGGGGAAACTTTCCCTGTGCCGTGGTATAGAGGTTGGTCACATTTTTCAATTAGGCTCAAAATACTCGCAGGCAATGCAAGCAACCTATTTAGACGAAAATGGGAAGTCTAGTCCGTTAGAGATGGGATGTTACGGGATTGGCGTTTCGCGTATAGTAGGTGCCGCAATTGAGCAGGGACATGACCAAAATGGTATTATTTTCCCAGTAACTATGGCGCCATTTACAGTTGTTATATGCCCGATTGGCTTAAATAAGAGTGAGTTGGTTGAAAATACAGCCAATGAAATTTACCATGATTTTTTAAACAAAGGTGTTGATGTGTTGCTAGATAATCGAGGTGAGCGTCCAGGCGTGATGTTCGCTGAGGCTGATTTAATGGGCATTCCACACAGGATAGTAATAGGTGAGCGAGGAATCAACGAAGGAAATGCTGAATATAAAGGGCGTCAAGATGTGGCAGCGCAACATGTGCCTCTTAAAGAAATAGTCACTTTTATTAATGAACGTTTAGCATAAGGCATTATTTTTGCTTGGTTTTTCTAGATGAAAAATACTTTAACTAAAAGCATATTCTTTTTAACGATACTTTTTTTTGCTGCCAGCACGATGGCTGGTGGTCAGCGTGAAGAAGCGTTATCACATAGTGTTAAAGCATTGATGCAAAAATCAGTCAGTGATTTAGCAGCGCCTAAGCTCTTGTTTTCTGATCAAGAGCAAGGGCAAGCATGGTTAGCGGAGATGTCTCGACGCTTAGAATCGAGAATGCCTAACAAAGATTATCGAGAAGGTTTTTTAATTTCTGTGCATTACGAAGCAACGCGAGCTGGATTAGACCCGCAGTTAGTACTAAGCCTTATTAATGTCGAAAGTGCATTTAAAAAGTACGCTGTCTCAAGTGTTGGTGCGCGTGGATATATGCAAGTGATGCCATTTTGGACCAAGGCAATCGGCAGTGATGAGCATAATCTTTTCGATTTGCGACTGAATCTCCGATATGGGTGCACAATTTTAAGGCATTATCTGGACATTGAACGCGGAAATTTATTCCGTGCACTAGGTAGATATAATGGTAGTTTGGGCCAAGCAAAGTATCCGAACCTAGTTATTGGGAAGTGGCGTAAATACTGGGATTACAAGACAACTGTCGCAGAAAATTAAGCAGTCCCTATTCAAATTAAACATCAACTTTATACGCTCGTCTAAACTAAGGCATTGCAAAATGCACTCAAATGGGCATACCATGCACTGTCAATTTGGTTTGTTTTGGTGCATGCGTCATGCGTCAATGTGCCAATCCAAAACAAATTGATTGCTTTTCTCGCAACATTATTTTTTATAAGAAGTAATTTTTTAGGGAGATAAAGGTATGTCAAAGTTAACAGCATTAGCAGTGAGTATTGCAGTACTTGGTGGGATTTGGGCATTTTTAGCACTCAATCCGCTAGCTGGGGTGGCGTTGGTTTGGGTTGGTTTTATCGCTTGGGGATGTTTCTTTCATACGGGCGGTGATACTGCAGCACTACAAAAAACAATTGCAGGCATGTCTTATGGGGCAATCATTGCAGCTATAGCATTGTATTTGGTGAGCTCTGGAATGCTGGCAGCTTTAGGTGTTTTGGGAGCACCAGTTATTATTGGGGTAACGGTGTTTTTATTAGTCATCGTTTCTGGAGTCAGCTTGCTTTCTGTGGTGCCTGCGAATGTATATGGGTATGCCGCAACAGCTGGTTTGGCGCTCACTGCTGGGACCGCTGCGAATGCTACAGCAATGGATCTGTCAAATCCGGCATTACTAGTGATTATTTCGACAGTGATTGGTGCTGTATTTGCGATGGTGTCAGGTAAACTTGCGGGCATGCTAGGTAAATAAAGTTAGCTAATTAAAAAAACCGCGCAAATTGCGCGGTTTTTTTGTTCTGGCTATCGGCCTATTTAATAATTTGATAGCCATGATAGGTACCAAATTCACCCTCATTTTCATTGTATAGAAAAAACATATTATTAGTGTAGCCTAGCCCATTGTAATAGTTTTTTGCGCGAAGTTTGATCCCTTTTGGAATGATGCTTTTTGCAATAAACTTTCCTGTCAAATCAAAAATTAGAAAAGCTTGATGATCTAAATCTAATAGGGCTAACTCCTCACCTTTTGAACTGGTATATGCAACAAAGTTGTCACTAATATCGTTGAATTTAGCGCCTGCAGCAGCAATATCCAGCTCTATTTCACCGATTGCCTTTGGTTCTTTTGTGGAGACAATTAGTACTTTATTGCTACGTTTTTGCTTGGCAAAATAGCGGTCATTCTCAGCATCATAGGACGGCATTGTAAAGCCGTCACCAAATGCCGGATGAAATTGTATGATTTCTTTTGAGCTATCTTTGATTTTTCCCTGCTCTGAAATTTCTAGTGAATACATGCCTGTGTTAGGGGCAAACCCTAGGTCACTAGAAATGTTGAACGTGATTGTTTCTATATTTCCAGTATTGGGGTTATAGTAGATGGATCGATTATCAAATCCTGGTCCAGCAGAATTAACATATTCACCCTTCTCATTAAATGCATGCACTTGTGATTTAGAGATGGGAGCAGACCACTCGGTCCCCATTGGGGCTAACCCACCGTCGGCTACATAGTAATGCATGAGCGCTGGATGATAAGCCACTGTCATTGGTCTGGTTGTTGGCTCTTTTGCCATTGGTATTTTAATGATTAGCTTGGCTTCTTGTAAAACTGCTGCCTGTGTAACGCTAGTGAAGATAATGCTCAACAAGAAAAGACTCGCTTTAGTTAACGTGTTTTGTATTTTCAATTTTTAATGTCTCCAATTTGAGGAATTATTATGATTGTAACGTTAGTCATGCAAATGGATGACTTTGTTCAATCAGTGAAATTAGAACTCTCTTTCCAATAGCATGGCATCACCATAGCTAAAAAAACGGTATTCGTTTATTACCGCATGCTGGTAGGCCTTTTTGATATTATTGTAACCAGCAAAAGCAGACACTAACATGAGTAGAGTGCTCTTGGGTAGATGGAAGTTCGTCAGTAATCGATCTACGATGTTGAATACAAAGCCTGGTGTAATAAAAATAGTGGTTTCCTGATTCCCTGCTGTAATGCCACCTGCTTGTGCGGCACTCTCCAATGCTCTCAATACAGTGGTACCTACGGCAGTAATTTTACCGCCTGCCACGCGCGTTTTTTCAATAAGATCAACTGTTTCTGTTGGGATATGATAAACCTCACTGTGCATTGTATGCTCAGCGATGTTTTCTACTTTGACTGGTTGAAATGTTCCAGCGCCAACATGTAGCGTAATATAAGCTATTTGAACACCTTTTGCTTTCAATTTTGCCAGTACAACATCGTCAAAATGTAGGCCTGCAGTAGGAGCAGCAACTGCGCCTGCATGCTTGGCAAATACTGTTTGGTAGCGCGCCTCATCAACGGCATCTGCTGAATGAGTAATGTAAGGCGGCAATGGTAAGTTTCCATATTGCTCTAACAGTTCCATCAAAGGCGTGTCAGTTAAAAATCTTACATGAAATAAATCGCCATTTCGGCCAATCACTTCTACATCTAGCACTTCAGCAAGTTTAAGCAAGCTACCTATCTTGGGTGAACGAGAGGACCGAATAAGCGCATAGGCTTCATGATCGTTTATTACGCGTTCTATGAATACCTCTATACTGCCACCCGTTGCTTTTTCCCCAAATAGTCTCGCCTTGATGACGCGCGTGTCATTGAAAATGATTAAGTCTTTTGAAGAGAGGTGTTTTGTAATATCTGTAAACTGTTCATCAGCAATATTGCCTCTCACAGAGTCTAGATATAATAGTCTGCTCCCAGTGCGGCTTTTGGTTGGATGCTGCGCGATTAAATGTTGAGGTAAATGAAAATCGAAGTCTTGGGTTTTCATAGAAATTTAAGATAAAAAGTATATTAAGTTTCGCAAATAATGAAGAGCTTGCTATAATTGCGCCGTTGCAATTATACAGTAATGTATGATCCAGATTGCCGGGATGGCGGAATTGGTAGACGCACGGGACTCAAAATCCCGCGTTGGTGACAACGTGGGGGTTCGATTCCCCCTCCCGGCACCACAAAATGGCCGATACGGCTCATCGTAACAACACTCAGCAAATTCATTGCACACCTGTTCAAATTGTAAAATAATGTAACTATTTTGTTACATTTTTCTTGATATGGATAAATGGGTATGCTAAATTGAGCAAAATTTTGGATTTAGCATAATATCCGCAGTCGCTGATTGATATAAATCAAAATATTTTAGTAATAATAAAATATGCAGCCGAGTTTTGGTTGACGTGTTAGCTGTCATTTGATTTTCAGGTTTTTTGGAAATTTTTGACTTTAATCATTTTAGTTGTTCACAATTTTTTGGGGTGGATTCAGTTATGAACAAGAGAACAATTCTCTCTTTGGGTGCTACATTTTTAACTTTGTTTGCAGTGAATGCACATGCAGACTATGCATTAAACTTAAAAGCACCAGCAACAGATATTGCTAGTCAAATTTATGATTTACACATGTTGATTTTATATGTGTGTGCTGCGATTTTTGTCGTCGTATTTGGATTGATGTTTTATTCAATCTTTAAGCATCGTAAATCTACAGGTCATAAAGCAGCACAATTCCATGAAAATCATTGGCTAGAAGTCGTCTGGACTATTATTCCAGTCATTATTTTGGTCAGTATGGCAGTTCCTGCAACACGCACGATCTTAGCGATGAAAGATACGACAGAAGCGGATATGAGTATTAAAGTTACTGGATCGCAATGGAAGTGGGCATATGATTACTTAGATCAAGATGTTAAGTTTGTAAGTACACTCTCAACGCCTGAAGCACAAATCAAAAATCAAGAAGAGAAAAGTGAAAACTATCTATTAGAGGTAGACAATCCGATGGTTGTACCTGTTGGTAAAAAAATTAAAATTCTACTTACGGCAGCTGATGTAATTCATGCATGGTGGATTCCAGAATTTGGCGTTAAGCAAGATGCGATTCCTGGATTTGTAAGAGAAACATGGATTCGAGTCGATAAACCTGGTACTTACAGAGGGCAGTGTGCTGAGCTATGTGGTAAAGCGCATGGCTATATGCCTATCGTTGTAGAGGCAATGGAAGAAGATAAATACAATGCATGGGTGGTTGCGCAGAAAGAAGCAGCAGCAGCTGCAGATGCAGGCGCAGATAAAGAGTGGACTATGGATG
>CAXIBZ010000051.1:0-8904 GCA_964022105.1 uncultured Methylophilaceae bacterium | reverse complement strand
ACTATGCATGAAAAGCAACAAGGTAAAACAAATTTTTAGTATCTAACATCAAAGGCTTGTGCTAAGCATTATTGCCTGATAGCCTACAAGGTGCTGTAGTTAATTCAGCAACTCGTTTCATCAACAACTTGAGGGAGGTAGTGATGGATTTAGGTCTTATTATTCAATTAGTCAGTGGCGCTGTTGGCGGCAATGTTGCTGGCAGCTTAATGAAAAACTTAAGTTTAGGTACAGCATTAAACTCAGTAGTCGGTATTCTTGGTGGTGGCCTAGGTGGACAACTTCTCAGCATGCTCGGCATGGGAGCCGCTGGTGCTGCAGGAGGTATGGACATTGCCAGTATCGTAGCGCAAGTAGCAGGAGGTGGTATTGGCGGCGGTGTACTCCTAGCCATTATCGGTTTTGTTAAAAATGCAATGGCTAAATCATAGCCTTACGCGATATACCTTACTCTTATCTCATAAGGGTAAGGTAAACAGAATTGCGATGAAATCACTAAGCATTTTTCTTTGTTTCATTTTCAGTATTACACTCGCCCATCTTGCAAAGGCCAACGTGAGTACAAAAAATGCTGAGGGTATTACCATTACATTCCTGGACATTCTAGCCAATACTGTCATTCAGGAAGTATTGGCAAGCGCAATAAGCTTAGAAGGCACCAAATATAAATATGGTGGCGCATCACCCAATACTGGCTTTGATTGCAGTGGTTTTGTTAACTATGTCTACAATAAAGCAGCAAACCTTCAATTACCAAGAACCACAAAAGGGATAAGCCGCTATGGAGAAAGCGTAAGCAAGGACGATCTAGCGCCTGGTGATCTCGTCTTTTTCAATACGGCACGGCGTGCTTTTTCACATGTTGGGATTTATATTGGTGATGGCAATTTTATTCATGCCCCTAGCAGAGGCGGTGCTGTTAGAATCGAAAGCATGCAAACTAGCTATTGGAAAGCTCGCTTCGATGGCGCTAAACGACTTGATAATATAGCAGCGAACTAGGCTTTATAGCAGAAAGCTAGGCTTTGCGATCGCTATGCCCAAGATGTCTTTCAGGGTCTATTTGATCTCGAATCAGTTGCTTCAACTCTTTGGACTCAGGAAAACGTTCTGCCTGTTGTCTGGAAAACAATAAACTATCATTTAGATGAACCTCAAAAACACCACCAGTGCCTGGCACTAAGCTGACACTCTTCAAATCCTCTTCAAACGTTGTGAGCAACTCCTGAGCAAGCCAGGCAGCACGTAACAGCCATCGACACTGTGTACAGTAAGTGATCGTCACACAATGTGAATTTTTCACGAACTACCCCAATTATTCATTTTTTGCATCAGGAAGTGATATATTGCATTGAAAAATCATAAATTGAACCTATTATATCCTTAAGTGTTCATATACACTTATGGATGGTTTCTTCTTATCGTATAAAGGTAATACATGCGCGCAACATTTAAAAAATTAGGCTTAATCAGTTCTGGCATTTTAATTGGGGTATTGATTAGCCTCAACCTATCCGCACTAGCAGCAAAACTTGGTGTTTCTGAGCTGCCTGTTGATGATTTACGTGTTTTTGCCGAAGTATTCGGTAAAGTAAAAAGCGACTACGTAGAGCCTGTCGAAGATAAAAAACTCATTAATGAAGCACTCACAGGTATGTTGCAAGGCTTAGATCCTCATTCTGCCTATATGGATAAAGATGCATACAAAGATTTACAAGCGGGAACACAAGGTGAATTTGGTGGTCTTGGCATTGAAGTCACGATGGAAGATGGTTTAGTAAAAGTGGTCTCACCTATTGAAGATAGCCCAGCATACAAAGTTGGTCTCAAACCAGGTGACCTCGTGATGAAATTGGACGAAGAACAAGTGCGCGGCATGACGTTGAATGATGCGGTTAAAATTATGCGCGGCAAACCTGGTACAGACATCACATTAACGGTACTCCGTAAAAATGTAGACCAACCATTAACGTTTAAAATCACACGCGATATTATTAAATCGCAAAGTGTAAAAAACAAATATATCGAAAAAGACTATGCCTATGTCCGTATTACACAGTTTCAAGAACATACTGGTGAAGATTTAGCAAAAGCGCTCATCTCGTTACAAAAAGAGAACAAAGGCCCATTTAAAGGTTTGGTATTAGACCTACGTAACAACCCAGGTGGACTCTTAGATGCAGCAGTAGGCGTTTCCGCCGCATTCCTACCTAAAGATAAACTGGTGGTATATACAGAAGGGCGTGTAGAAGACTCAAAAATGAAATTAACTTCTAATCCAAGAGATTATGCTAGACGTGGCAAACCAGATTACTTGAGGAATGTTCCAGAAAACTTTAAAGAAACGCCTATTGTTGTGTTGCTAAATGCAGGTTCAGCCTCAGCTTCCGAGATTGTCGCTGGCGCATTACAAGATCACAAGCGTGCCACAATTCTAGGTGTAACAAGCTTTGGCAAAGGCTCTGTGCAAACCATATTACCCATGAATAACGGCAGCGCAATTAAGCTTACTACAGCGCGCTATTTCACCCCTAATGGTCGTTCAATACAAGCGAAAGGTATTGTCCCAGATATCAAGGTAGGAGATGGTTCTAACGACGCAAATCAAGTGCATGAAGCTGACTTAAAGGGACATCTATCCAATCCTACAAAAGCAGAGAAAGCTGACCATGTGCTTGAAAAAGAAGATACACTTAAGGATGCTGCTATTGAAAAAATGCAAGAAAAGAAATTTGCAGAACCTAAAGGCCCGATTGAACCAGCATCAAAAGATGATATACAGTTTGTACAAGCAATGAATGTTTTAAAGGGTTTGCCAGTAAAAGCTGATCCTGAAGAAAAAGTTGAAGCGGCAAAAGCACCATAAGTATTGACCACTAATAAAACCCCGCTAAGTACTAACTTGTGGGGTTTTTTGTAACAAAAAAAATACATAAAACCAGTTGCTTTAATGGCATTTTAAATTAAACTATTTCCATGATTATTGACCATCTTATTAATACGTTTGATACCGCTTTGCGTACTGTATTCACAGAAGCTAAAGCAACGCGTGCGCACCCAGATGCATCCATCGAGGAAGCCACTGTTACCAACGTGCAAAAACAAAAAGTGATTGCTTTAATGAGAATTAATCATGTTGGTGAAGTATGCGCACAAGCACTTTATAGCGGCCAGGCATTTACATCACGCAATCCACAAATCGTTAAAGCTTTAGAACATGCCGCTAAAGAAGAAACAGACCATTTGGCTTGGTGTGAATCTCGGATTAAAGCACTGGGTGGCAGAAAAAGTTTGCTAAACCCTTTTTGGTACCTCAGTAGTTTTACAATCGGCGCTGTTGCAGGTGCAATAGGTGACAAATGGAATTTGGGGTTTTTAGCTGAGACTGAGCAACAAGTCAGCACGCACCTTTCTAGCCACCTCGCACAGCTACCCAGCGAAGATAAAAAAACACGTGCAATTATTGAGCAAATGCACATTGATGAAACTTCACATGCTCAAGAGGCGGTTAATTTGGGCGCAGCTGAACTACCCGCTTCCGTAAAAAAGGCAATGAAAGTTTCCTCAAAAATAATGACAACTACTGCGTACTACGTTTAAAGGTAAGAAATGGATAAATTTAAAGATGTATTGCTTGACTTAGATGATGCGGATGATGTCTTACGCATCGAGTTATATTATGAAGATGGTGAACCAGCAGGGGTTATTCACAACAAACCAGGTAGCACTGGGTCTGTAAAAGTCTACAATCATCTATATAAAACATTCGGCAGTATTGATGTGGATGCTGCTGTTGAAGGTTTGTCGCTATATGCAGAGCATACGGCTGATGCAGAAGACCACCCAGGCAAACACCCTAACATAGACCGTCTTTTTAATGTCATTGATGATCAAGAACCATTAACGGTAAAAATCATCCCGATTGAATAACTGACCTAAGTATGTGATTTGGCAATCGGCGGATGGTAAATCAACTCCAACAAATGCCCGACGCTATCTAAACAATAAAACCCACGTGAGCCATCACGATGGGTTTTTGGTGCTTCTGTAATCCGGACATCGGCTTTAATAAAATAGTCATACCATTGATCGACTGCTTCTATGCTATCAAGCACGAAACCAATATGATCTAATCTCTGCTGTGCCGAAGCTGTGTAATCAACCCTGTGTAAAGCAAATACATCGCCACCATTAGTCAGATATACATTATCAGCATCTGGTTGCCACTCAATCTGCATCCCCATTATTCGTATGTAAAAGTCAATCGCGACATCCAGCTCTTTTACAAATAGCGCAACATGCCTTATACCAAGCATCCCTCTAGGTTGCTGCATAATTACTCTACCTCTAGTGGCTTAATCTCATAATCATGGGTAATGGCTACGCTCTTACTAAGCATAATGGATGCAGAACAGTATTTTTCAGCCGACAATGAAACTGCTCGCGCCACTTGTTTCTCATTCAAGTCATTACCAGTGACAACAAAGTGGACATGAATCTTCGTAAAAACCTTAGGAATTTCTTCGGCTCGTTCTGCACTGATCTCTGCTACACAATCGACAACTGGTTGGCGAGATTTTTTTAAGATGGTAACTACATCAAACGAAGTGCAACCACCCATTCCAATCAGTAGCATTTCCATCGGGCGCATACCAATATTACGGCCACCATTTTCTAGAGCTCCATCCATGACGACTGCATGTCCAGTTTCAGACTCGCCCATAAAGGCAACCCCCTCAATCCATTTAATTCTTACGTTCACTTTCGACCCTAAACTAAATATTAAATAAGAAGGCCACCATACATATGTAGTGTCCTGTTGATTTGCATCATTATACACAGTGCATAAATATCCGATACTGTGACTTACTTAAAACAGGACAAGGCTTATGAGTACAGAATTATTTAACAATGGTCATCATGTGTGTATCGTCTTTAGCGATCTGGTCGATGATAGCATTTCGACTGCTGTACAATCCAATCAGTTTTTAATTGTGACGGATGGACATGGAGCGCTTATTGATCCTGGTGGCAATATGACATACAACGCCCTGATGATGGGCATAGGAAAGTATTTCCACTTCAGAGATCTAGATTATATTTTTGCCTCGCACCAAGATCCAGATATCGTTGCATCAATTAATAAATGGATGGTAGGAACCGACTGTAAAGTCATTGCACCAGGTATATGGGAAAGATTTTTACCTCACTTTTGCGGTATAGGAAAAACAGAAGGCCGAATTATTGGCATTCCCGATCAAGGCATGAATATCATGCTTGGTAATACACTAATTAAAGCACTGCCGGCACACTTCTTACATTCTGAAGGTAACTTCCAATTCTATGATGTAACAAGCAAAATTCTATTTTCTGGTGACTTAGGCGCCTCTTTAGTACCGCATGAAGAGGCCGCCAAACCTGTGACTGACTTCACTGCACATATACCCACAATGGAGGGCTTCCATAAACGTTACATGAATGGCAATAAAGCATGCCGATTCTGGGCTAACATGGTGCGATCTCTAGAAATTGATGCAATCGTTCCTCAACATGGTAGACCATTCATTGGTAAAAAAATAGTCGATGAGTTCATCTATTGGATTGAAAATTTAGAATGTGGCTTAGACTTATTTACACAACAAAATTATCAGGTACCAGAATAATCATCTATAAAAAAGCCCGCAATTTAGCGGGCTAATTCATTTGGAGCCGTTGCTATTTATTTAACGTCTAATAACTCAACATCGAAGATTAATGTGGCATTTGGCGGAATCACACCGCCCGCACCACGTGCACCATAGCCCATTTCTGGTGGAATAATCAATGTTCGTTTGCCACCAATTTTCATGCCAGCAAAACCTTGATCCCAACCTTGAATCACTTGACCCGCACCTAATGGAAACTCAAATGGCTGGCCTCTATCCAATGAACTATCAAACTTCTCACCTTTTTTGTCTGGTGCATTTTCATCGTACAACCAACCCGTGTAATGCACACTCACAGTAAAGCCGATTTCTGCTTCGCGCCCATCTCCGACAACAGTATCGTTTTTAACAAGTTCAGTAATCGTTTGCGTCATTTCTGTTGTTTCCTTATTGTTTTCTACAGCATTATTAGATTCAGCCTGACATGCATTTAATGCCATTAAACACATAGCTGTGATTAGTAATTTTGATTTATTCATCATGGCCTTCATTTGATTGATAAGAATTCAATCCATTATGATACTGCATAATGGATTAAGTTCTAAGTAGCGGCAAGCACTCAAGGATGTTCATAGACCCAATTAATCAAGGCGTCTTGTGCTTGTTTGCTTGCAGATGCTTTCGCATGGTTAACGATCATCACGACTACATTTCGTCTATTGTTGGCGTCTAACACATAACCAGCTATGGCACTTACGCCATTGATAGAGCCTGTCTTCATATGCGCCTTCGCACTGACTGGTGTACCTCTCAACCGTCTAATTAGCGTGCCATCCAATGACAAAATAGGTAATGAAGACATTAATTCTGGCATGGTTGGGCCCTTGTAGGCATCAATCAACAATTGTCCTAAATCATTAGCTGTAACGCGCTCAATTCGTGATAGCCCTGATCCATTTTCAATCACTATTCCATCAGCATTTCTACCCTTATCCATTAACCAAGACTTTACGGCTAGCATACCCCTCACTTCACTTGCTGGCATCTCATGATGTTCAGCGGCTATTGTTAACAAGAGCTGTCTAGCCATTACATTATTACTCCATTTGTTGATATCACGCACGATATCCGCTAAGGGTTTAGAACCTTGCTCTGCGAGCTTAACCACTTGTAATGGCATTTCAGTTTGGCTTCTTAGGCTTCCATTGAATATGCCACCCAGCTCACGCCAAAGCTTTCTAAACATAAAGAATGCATAATGCTCATCATCAAACAAGCTCAACTCTAGATATTTTTCACCACAATTTGGCGAAAAATTACCAGTGAAAGTCACAAATGCTTTTGTATCGGATGCATTTACATCATAATTTAAGCGACTACGCCAGCTACCACAGCTGCCCTTGCCTACTTGCATATTGTTCACAATTTCGACCTCAGGCAACTCAACTTCTTGCGCAATATTCACCTTGTCATCATGCACCGTAAACTTAAAACTGGTGTTTCTACCATTCACCAGGAATGCGCTGGGTAGTGCGTTATATGATCGCCATTTTTCATTATCAAAAACCTTGTGATTTTCGACGTTAGTGGCAAAATAACTTTTATCAATAATCAAATCACCTTGAATTTCCTTCAATCCCATTTGCCGCAAACTAAGCAATAATCGCCTAAAATCTTCTTCTTTAAAACTAGGGTCACCATAGCCTTTGATAATCAGATTGCCTTGTAATACACCATTTTCCATTATGGCGCTGCGATACACCTCTGTTTTCCATTGAAAGTTTGGTTTCAGCAATTCCAATGCAGCATAAGTGGTCACTAACTTCATCACCGATGCAGGGTTCATTTGTTTATCTGCATTTATACTCAACTCAGGTTGACTTGCATCCACAGCCTGAACAAACATCGCTGCATCAGATTCAGGAATACCTGCTTTTTTCAGTGCGTCTGCCACAGGCGTAGGAACCTCAGCATGCACCGAGCAAGCGGTGCTTAATAATATAAAAATAATGAGCAGCTTTTTCATAAGGATTGCTGTATCGATAACTTCGTTGATTGGATCATAAAATCTATTTCAGCCTCTTTAATGACATATGGCGGCATAAAATAAATAGTATTCCCGATGGGCCTCAACAGTAAACCATGTTTTAAAGCCTGCTGATAAAAGGTAGTTGGAAAGGCGTGATCTTCCACATCCACATCAAATGCGGCAATCATGCCTTTTTGCCTTATATTTAGGATAGGAAGGTTAGTAAGCGCTTGCATTTTCTCTCTAATATAGGCAGATTTCTGTACATTTGTAGTCAAAATATTATCGCTTTCAAATATATTCAGTGTTGCGAGCGCAGCGGCGCAAGCCAATGGATTTCCTGTATAACTATGACTATGTAAAAATCCTTTTGTTGTTTTATCATCATAAAATGCTGCATATACTGCATCCGTTGTTAGCACAGTGGATAGTGGTAAATACCCGCCTGAAATGCCTTTTGATAAACAAATAAAGTCAGGCTTAATCTTGGCCTGCTCACAAGCAAACATAGTTCCAGAACGTCCAAAGCCTACAGCTATTTCATCAGCAATTAAGTGCAGATTGTATTCATCACATATTTCACGCGCCCGCTTGAGATATATCTCATGATACATCCCCATACCAGCAGCGCATTGTATTAAAGGTTCTACAATAAAAGCAGCCAACTCTTCATGATTTTCAGCAATGTATTCCTCTAAAGTCTGTGCACATCGTAGTGCGAACTCCTCAGCCGATTCATCTGCCTCTGCCAATCTGAAGTCTGGACTTGGCATTTGTACAGATTGCATTAGCAGCGGTGCATAAGTATCTTTAAAAATAGCAACATCTGTTACACCCAACGCACCCAGGGTTTCACCGTGATAACTATTTTGTAGGCTAATAAACTTAGACTTGTTCGGATGATCTGCATTACGCCAATAATGAAAGCTCATTTTTAACGCAATTTCCGTGGCACTGGCACCATCGCTGGCATAAAACGCATGCCCTAAACCTGTTAACTGAGATAGCTTCTCTGATAATTCAACCACTGGTGCATGGGTAAATCCAGCCAGCATCACATGCTCAAGTGTATCTAGTTGTTGTTTGATGGCATCTTTAATTACAGGATTATTGTGACCAAACAGATTCACCCACCAAGAACTCACAGCATCCAGATAACGCTTATTATCTGTATCGTATAACCAGACTCCATCTCCCCTTTGCATAGGGATTAGTGGCTCTTTTTCGTGT
>CAXIBZ010000050.1:0-8925 GCA_964022105.1 uncultured Methylophilaceae bacterium | reverse complement strand
ATCTTGTCTATAGGCGGCTTGACGCATTAAACTCTGATATGGCATTAAATATCTGAGAGAAAAATCATGATACTCTTTTGTGTCATCTGCCGTGTTAATAGCCAAGTCATACCAGTGATGCTGATTGGCATACTCTGCAGCAGCGAGCAACTCCTTATCGCTCAGACCTTTTACCGCCATGGCCCATTCATGCTTACCTTCCCAACGCAAGTCTAATCCCAATAATGCCTCGGCACGCTGAATGCCAGGGATTGTTCTAATATGTGAAATTTCTTTTTGTTTAGGTTTGTAAAAAAGCAGCTTTGGCGGATGATAACCTTTTATCTCATCCTGGGCTAACCAACCATAATAATGTCGTTCCGTTGCTAATTCTACCAAGATAGCATTTGCTTCATCTTGACGCTTACGTTCTATAAGCGAGCGCGCTTTCCAGTATCGCCACTTGGCTTGATTAGCAAGCTCAGAGGGCATTTTTTCAATCACATTTAGCAAGCCTAACCAATCTTGTTGTCTGAGTGCAGCACGTGCAAACCATGTCATCTGCTCTTCATTCAGAGCATCAAAATCAGCTTTTTGAAACCATAACTGTGCTTCAGATTCATGTCGTTTTGCCGCATATAAGCCGAGCATGCTATAAAAATGACTATGCTCATCGGCATCAAAACTGTCTTGAATATTTTTAAAGGCTGCTAGTGCTTGCCATGTGTCTTTCTTTGCAGCTTGAATCAAACAATATAAGGTTAACTCCCTGCCAAAGCGTGATTTCAACGATAGCTGTTTCTGCTTGAGCATCTGTTCGGGTGACCGTGCCGCACTTGACAGCAACTTCTCATAATTTGATTGATACTGCTTACTACGTCTGATAATCGCTTTCGCTACGTTGATTCGGTTAATCGCGAGTGTCATCCTAAATCTTTGCCAGATAGCATCCTCATCTATAATGCCAATTTTTTGTAAGTGATCAAATAGTCTGTTGCAATCATTGGGTTGCTCTTTATCAGTCAACCATAACGGTTTTGCAAACATTAGTGAGCCTGTGTTTGGTTGGGCAGAATAGGCTTCTGCCGCATAACAAGCAACCGACACATTTTCTGATTGGTCATGCGTATATGCTTGTGTGAAACGTTCCCAGTCACGCTGTTTACCTAATTTTTTTAAATATTCAATCCTTAATTTTTCGGTAAATGCATAATCAGGGTGCTGAGCAATAAAATCAGAAATAAGCTGATTGTCGGTCTCATCCAGCTGAAGGCGTAAAAGCCAGTATTTTGCATAAGACGTTAATAAATAATTGTCAGATTCTAGTTGATCTAAATATTGATTAAGCGCTTTGACATCTTCTTTCTCATAGGCTTCTTTTGCCTTTAGGAAGATTTGGTCACTTTTAGCAGCATGTGCATAAATCGTTATGCCGCAAATGAGTAACAGTAGTATATGCTTAAGATAATGATTAAATACCTTCATACCTATAACCTAATCACGCGCGCTACGATACTAAACAATATGAGCAATATACCAGCCCATGCTGAGTATAGAACTAGCTTCTTTAATGCCCCGATGTATTTTTGATTCTTAGTAACAACATATGCAGCGATTAGCACAAAAATGGCGATGACAATTAGTACTAAAAGGATACGTAATATAAACAATCTTAAACGACCTTTATGAACTGAAGTGTGGCATTAAATGCGGCGTAAAGTGTTGTGTTTGTGCCTGGAAACCAATTGGCGCATTATTAATATCTTCAAACGTGACATATTCCCATGCACTAGCATCCGCGACTAATGCTCGAATCAATTGATTATTTAGGCCATGTCCAGATTTGTAAGCAATATAAGAACCAAGCAATGGATGACCTAGCATATACAAGTCACCAATCGCATCCAACACCTTGTGTTTAGCAAACTCGTCTTCGTAGCGTAAACCTTCCGTATTTAATACACGAAATTCATCGAGAACAATTGCATTATCAAGGCTACCTCCACGAGCCAGTCCATTTGCCCGCAAATATTCAACCTCATGCATAAAGCCAAATGTGCGCGCACGACTAATTTCCTTGATATAGGAATTATCAGCAAAATCAATTTTTACATTGTTGCCGCTACCCTCAAAAACGGGGTGAGCAAAATCGATTGTAAAGTCCATTTTAAAACCATGATAGGGTTCAAACATGACCCACTTATCTTGGTCAGTTACTTTGACTTGTTTTTTTACACGGATGAATTTTTTTGCTGCAGGCTGCTCAACTATCCCAGCAGACTGCAGTAAAAATATAAATGGGCTCGAACTACCATCCATAATAGGAATTTCTGATGCATCCACTTCAACAATCACATTATCAACACCTAAGCCAGCTAATGCTGACATTACATGCTCAACAGTAGCAACACGCGCACCATTTTTCTCTAGGGCAGAGCACATGCGCGTATCGCTCACTGCATCAGGCGTTGCTTGTATTTCTGGCATGCCGGGCAAATCGGTACGCCGGAATACAATACCCGCATCAATAGGTGCAGGGCTAAGTGTTAAGGTGACTTTTCGGCCATTATGTAGCCCAACACCTGTCGCACTTATTTTCTTCTGTAATGTTCTTTGTTTTAACACACATTATTCCTAAATATTTCACTGCTTTTCACAGCGACAAACATAGCGCAAACCCATCAAACAAATAGCATAGGTGTCTGATATATTAGCATAATGTTTATATCAAGCAGACTATTAGTCTGCTTGTTTACGCAAGAATGCAGGAATATCATACTCCTCAACACCACTCATTTTCATCGCGTCAACCTGTGCACGACGGCTGTTTGAGCTAAACACAGCTGGCTCAGCATCGGCGGTATCGCTTTCTGGAAACATTGGGATATCTGTCGTTCCATTGCGTACCGTTGTCATCACACGTAACTCTGGCTTTTGTTCACGTTTAGCAATCGAACCATTAAGCCCAGTTGCTACCATCGTAACACGTAGCTTGTCACCAATTGACTCATCCATTACTGTACCAACGATTACAGTCGCATCATCAGCGGTAAAGTTCTTGATGGTATTCATCACATCATAATACTCTTTCATTTTAAAGCTTGTGCTAGCAGTGATATTGACCAGCACACCGCGCGCATTGGCTAAATTAATATCCTCTAACAAAGGACTAGCGACTGCTTGTTCTGCCGCGATTTTAGCGCGGTTATCACCACTTGCCTCAGCTGAACCCATCATCGCCATACCCATTTCGCTCATTACCGTACGTACATCGGCGAAGTCCACATTAACTAAACCAGGGCAGTTAATAATTTCTGCTATACCTGAGACAGCATTGTGTAGCACATCGTTCGCAGCACGGAATGCTTCCATAAACGGCACATCTTCACCAAGCACTTCCATTAGTTTCTCATTTGGTATCACAATTAATGAATCTACATATTGTGAAAGTTCTTCTAAACCTGCTTTTGCTACCTGTGTACGCTTACCTTCAAATGCAAATGGTTTGGTGACTACCGCAACAGTTAAAATGCCCATTTCTTTTGCTACTTCTGCAATGATTGGGGCAGCACCTGTACCAGTACCACCACCCATGCCAGCAGCAATAAATAGCATATCAGCACCTTCTATCATCTCTGCGATGTGATCACGGTCTTCAATTGCTGCTTCACGACCAATTTCAGGCTTAGCGCCTGCACCCAAGCCCTTGGTGATATCTGACCCAATTTGTAAAGTTGTTGCAGCTCCACTTTTGAGTAGCGCCTGCGCATCAGTATTCGCGCAAATAAATTCTACGCCGCTGACGTTTTTGCTAATCATATGATCAACCGCGTTACCACCGCATCCACCAACACCAATCACCTTAATGACGGCTTCTTGTGAATCTTTTTCCATAATTTCAAACATTATCTATCTCCTTTTTTGCCTAAATGTTTGAGCCTATTAACATAAGCTCTGCCCTTAACTACTACTTTTTATTGCTAAAAATTTCCTTGAACCCAAGCTTTCATTCTTTTGAAAATACCGACAAAAGAATTAAGCTCCATTTGCCCAGTCAGTTTTTGTTCTAACTGTTGCTTGCCCATTAACACCAAACCAACACCTGTTGCGTATCTGGGGTTACTGACCACTTCAGATAATCCGCCAACATAACGTGGCATTCCTAGTCGAACTGGCATATGAAAAATTTCTTCTCCAAGCTCGATCATGCCGCGCATCATTGATGAGCCTCCTGTAATCACGATGCCTGATGCAATTAATTCTTCCATACCACTTCGTCTTAACTCCTGTAATACGAGCTCATATAGCTCTACAATTCTTGGCTCTACTACTTCTGCCAATGTTTGCAAAGACAACTCTCTCGCTTCTCGTCCATCCACACCAGGCACCTCCACCATTTCGCGTGGATCAGCTAACTGCCGTAAAGCACAGCCATGTTTTACTTTGATATCTTCAGCGGACTGGGTAGGTGTGCGGAAGGCAACTGCAATATCGTTGGTCACTTGATCCCCTGCAATACCAATCACAGCGGTATGTCGAATAGAACCGCTCTTGAATACTGCAATATCTGTTGTACCTCCACCGATATCCACCAAGCAAACACCAAGCTCTTTTTCATCCTCAGTCAATACTGCAATGCTGGATGCCAGCGGCTGTAGGATAAGGTCGCTAACCTCCAGACCACAACGTTTTATACATTTCACAATATTCTGGGCTGCTGCTACAGCGCCGGTCACAATATGTACTTTTACCTCTAGTTTCATGCCACTCATACCAAGCGGCTCACGTACATCATCCTGTCCATCAATAATGAATTCTTGCGTCAAAATATGGAGTATTTGTTGATCAGCAGGTAAAGCGATCGCACGTGCCGTTTCGACAACACGATCAACATCCATTTGTGTCACTTCTGAGTCTTTGATTTTGACCATGCCATGTGAATTAAGGCTTTTAACATGGCTACCTGCAATACCTGTAAATACACTTTCTATTTTGCAATCAGCCATCAACTCCGCTTCTTCCAGCGAACGTTGTATCGCCTGCATCGTCGAGTCAATATTGACAACCACCCCTTTTTTCAACCCTCTCGAGGCATGCTGTCCTAGTCCGATTACTTTAATAGCACCCTCAGGTAACAACTCCGCTACCAGGGTCACAATTTTAGATGTGCCGATATCTAACCCTATAATAAGGTTCTTTTCTTCACGCACTTTGCTCATTTCCACTCCCTTTTACACCCGATGTAAACGCAAAATTTTGCGCCTTTGGTAATTCTTGCATTGATAACTTTTTCGGTTTACGCACAGCGAATCCATTTGGATAACGTAAATCTGCGTATTTAATTTCAGCATTCAAATGACTCAATACAGCTTGATAAACTGCTGTAAATTTATCGAGTCTCGCTGCCATGTCTAAACGGCCTAATGAAATAATCAAATTTTCATCTGTCTTAATTTCCCAAGCTCGTCTGGGAGACAGCGTAATCTGCTTCACCTTTATATCTGCTCGACTCAAAATTTTGCTAAAGTCTGCAAATTGTTTCGTGACCTCTTTCACACCATCGCCAGGACCATAAAACATTGGTAGCTCTGCGTCGGAAGCTGCATGAAATAGTTCCCCACGCGTATTCACCAAAGCAATATCGCCCCATCGTGCTAAGGCAACATGTTCTTCAATCTCAACATTTAGCGCATCTGGCCAGCGACGTCTCACGCTGACTGACCGTGCCCATGGCAGCTTTTCAAAAGCTTCCCGTGTTTTCACTAAATCTAATGTAAAGAAATTGCCTTTCAAGTGCGCATCTACAATCAACTGTACTTGCTCACGATTCACATGATCTGACGCACCACTAATCTTCACTTCACGGATTGGAAAAATGGGTAAATGTACGAACACAAATAGCACGCCATAGATAAAGAGCACGACTGAGATCGCGAAAAACAGGTTTGCTAACCAATTCAATAAAGCTGGCTTATCCCACATAAGCATGCTCCGAGCTCTCTGTTTTTATCGTCATCGCCAATATGGCTAGCACTAGCTCATCAAAGCTTATTCCAGCTGCTTTAGCAGCCATAGGCACTAAACTATGGTCTGTCATGCCAGGACTAGTATTTAATTCCAAAAAGTAATGTTTGCCTGTCTCATCCATCAGAAAGTCAACACGTCCCCATCCACTGCAGCCAATTGCATGAAATGCATCTAATGCTTCCTTCTGAATGCTGGCTTCAACATCTTTGCTTAACCCACATGGGCATAAATACTGGGTATCATCACGCATGTATTTTGCTTCGTAATCATAAAATTCGGTCTGTGGTACGATTTTCACGATTGGCAATGCTATCTTGCCCAAAATGCCAACGGTATACTCGCCGCCACCTATGTATTGCTCTGCTATCACTAAAGGATCTGCTGCCGCTGCCAAAGCATAGGCAGCCGCTAGCTCACCAGTTTTTTTCACTTTACTGATACCAATACTCGATCCCTCATTTGCTGGTTTCACAAATAGTGGTAAACCTAATTTCTGCTCTATTGCAGAAAAATCACTTTCTGCATTGACTAGCTCATAAGCCGGTGTGACAACTCCAGTTTCTGCCCATTTCAGCTTTGTTTGCCATTTATCCATCCCTACTGCTGATGCGGTTACACCACTTCCTGTATAAGGTATTTGCATACTATCTAGCGTGCGCTGTACCGTACCATCCTCTCCAAAGCGACCATGGAGTGCAATAAACACTCTGTCAAACGTAACTAACTCATCCATATCACGATCACGTGGGTCAAATGCCTCAGCCATGACACCTTGACGCTTTAATGCATTCAGTACGGCTTGGCCACTTAATAATGAAACCTCTCGCTCGCCAGACTCCCCACCAAGCAATACAGCTACTTTGCCAAAATCCTTAGCTGTCATATCCTTATAAATCTTATTAGGCATACTCACCTATCACCTTCACTTCTTGCTGCAAAGCCACACCTTGCTTTTCTAAAACGACTTCTTTGATATGCCGAATCAATAACTCAATATCTAGCGCACTACAATTACCGACATTGATAATAAAATTTGCATGCTTCAGCGATATTTGCGCACCACCTATTTGGTAACCCTTTAAGCCACTCGCCTCAATTAATCTGGCCGCGAAGTCCCCTTCAGGATTGCGAAACGTTGAACCACCGCTAGGGTAATTGAGTGGCTGACTTGCCAAACGCGTTGCCAACAAATCTTTAATTTTTCTTGTAGACTCCTGCTCACTACCAGCCTCTAATGCAAACCATGCGCCCAAGAACCATTCCTCTGGCATTGGCATGGCAACCGTTCGATAACCCGTTACAAATTCACTTGCGTTTCTAACGTGTGTATTACCGCGCCTATCAATGGTTAAAACCTGATAGACAATATCCCAAGTGACGCCGCCATAACATCCAGCGTTCATTGCTAATGCGCCGCCAATCGTGCCTGGAATGCCCGCCATAAATTCTGCACCTTTGCGCTTATTGGCTGCACTGAATTTAGCCATCTTGGCACTGGTGACACCGGCCTCTGCATAAATATAATTTCCGTCAACTCGTAATTCTTTTAATGCCTGATGCATAACAATCACCGTGCCGCGCACACCTCCATCACGTACTAACAAATTACTCCCTAAACCGATGAAATAGAGTGGTTCATACGGGTCTATACTTTGTAGAAACTCGATTAACTTATCTAAACTTGTCGGTATAAATAGCCGATCAGCGGTGCCTCCGACGCGCCAACTTGTATATCTTGCCAACGGCTCATTTTCAAACAGTCTAGTGATTGATTCTGCTTGCATCATGCCATCATTGCCTTTGTTTCATGTGCTACCTGCCCTACACTACCAGCGCCCATCACGAGCACAACATCATCTGGTTGTACCGTATTTATAATGGCAACAGGTAAGTCATCTTTTGATTCCACAAATATAGGCTCAACTTTGCCAATTACCCGAATTGCATGAATTAGCGTTCTTGTATCAGCAGCCACGATAGGAGCCTCGCCTGCGGAATACACTTCCGTGAGCAAGGCAACATCAACGCTTGAAATCACTTGAACAAAATCCTCGAAACAATCTCTTGTCCGCGTGTACCGATGAGGCTGAAATGCCAAAACTAATCTTCTATTCGGAAATGCATCTCTTGCCGCAGCGATAACTGCCCTAAGCTCTACGGGATGATGCCCATAATCATCGATTAAGGTAAACGTACCGCCTTTACCTGTTGCCACCTCTCCATAGCGCTCGAATCTCCTGCCTACACCTTTGAATTCTGCCAACGCTTTAATAATCGCTGCATCGGGAACATTTAATTCACTGGCGATAGCGATGGCAGCAAGTGCATTCAACACATAATGATGACCAGGCAAATTTAGCGTAACCTCAAACTCTGTCGTCACACCATTCACCCTAGTCACTCTGAAATGCATTTTTCCATTATCTGCACGTATTGCACTTGCTCTGATACTCGCATCCTCGCTAAACCCATAGGTAGTCACAGGTTTAGTCACGCGCGGTAATATTTCGCGCACATTTTCATCATCTATACATAAAACTGCCATGCCCCAAAAAGGCAACTGCTGCAAAAACTCCACAAACGCGTTTTTGAGTTTTTCGAAATCATGACCATACGTTTCCATGTGGTCCTGATCAATATTCGTCACTACCGCCAAAATTGGGCTTAAATGCAGAAATGAAGCATCCGATTCGTCAGCTTCAACCACAATATGCTCCCCCGCACCTAACCTGGCATTAGTACTGGCAGACTCCAACTTACCGCCTATCACAAAAGTCGGGTCCATACCTGCTTCGGCTAGTATGCTGGCAATCAAGCTTGTCGTTGTTGTTTTGCCATGTGTGCCTGCCACAGCGATTCCTTGTTTGAATCGCATTAATTCAGCTAGCATCATTGCTCTTGGCACAATAGGGATATGCC